>NZ_JASCPQ010000049.1:0-38105 GCF_029959305.1 Pseudomonas sp. PS01297 | reverse complement strand
GGCTTGCTCGCGATGGAATCGACGCGGTCTAACAGAAAAACCGCATCGCCTGCATCGCGAGCAAGCCCGCTCCCACACCTCCATGTTCACAACATTTGCTTCATGCCGAATCGTTATACTCGTGCGCCCTTCTCCCCTTAGGATTCGCATGATCGCCCTGCCCTGGCATTATCTCGCCCTCTTGACCCTCGGCTACGGCATTGCCCTGAGCTATGGCCAATTAGGCGTTCAAGCTGTTATTGCCCTGGCCGCCCTGTTAGTGAGCGGGCTTGCTGCCCACCAAACCCAACGCTTGTGGCTGCGCTACACCGGACACGCAGTATTTGTGTTGCTGGCCCTGGCTTTGGCCCTGCATTGGCTGCCCGGTTTTCACAACGGCCGTGCCATCAGCCCCGAGCGGCTGACCCCGGATGCCGTGCCCTTTTCGATGTACCTGAATCTGGACAAACCCCTGATCGGCTTTTGGCTGCTACTGGTGTGCCCGTGGATAGCACCGCGCTTTAACTGGCGTGCGTCAGTGGGCGCCGCATTGATGGGGCTGGTGCTGGCCGCCATGGCCGCGCTGGGTGGCGCGCTGTTGCTGGGCATTGTGGCCTGGGCGCCGAAGTGGCCCAGCCAGGGCTGGATTTGGCTATTGAATAACCTGCTGCTGGTGACGCTCGTCGAAGAAGCGCTGTTTCGCGGCTATTTGCAGGGCGGATTGAGCCGCTGGTTCAAGCAACTGCCGTACGGGCAAACCCTGGCTTTGGTGATTGCCTCGCTGTTGTTCGGCCTGGCGCATATCGGTGCCGGTTGGCAGTGGGTAGTTTTGGCCGGCATCGCCGGGCTTTGCTACGGCCTGGCCTACCGCTTTGGCGGGCTAAGTGCGGCGATTGCCACGCACTTTGGCTTGAACGTGCTGCACTTGGCGTTCTTCACCTACCCCATGCTGGCGCCTTAAGCTCGCCCCAAGACTGCAACAGCGTTGATGCACGCTGTTGCAGCAGAAATATTAATTAAACAATTCGTTGCGCGTGCCGAAAGCCTATCAAAGTCTTGCGGATTGAAACGACATGCGTAACAACCAGCCCATCACCCAGCGCGAACGCACATTCCCCGCGCAGCAACGGTTGATTTCCACTACCGATACCAAAGGCGTGATCACCTACTGCAACGACGACTTCGTCGACATCAGCGGGTTTTCGCGTGATGAGCTGGTGCGCGCACCGCATAACCTTGTGCGCCATCCGGATGTACCTTCGGCGGTGTTCGAACATATGTGGAGCACCCTGAAAAAGGGCATGCCGTGGATGGGCATCGTCAAAAACCGCTGCAAGTCCGGCGATCACTACTGGGTGAATGCGTATGTGACCCCGGTGTTTGAGAACGAACGCGTGGTGGGTTACGAGTCGGTGCGGGTCAAGCCAACGGCCGAGCAGATCCGCCGCGCCGAAGCCTTGTACCAGCGCATCAATCGCGGCAAGCCCGCCGTACCGCGCCGCGACAAGTGGCTGCCGGTGCTGCAGGACTGGCTACCGTTCATTCTGGTCAGCCAACTGAGTTTTGTTATTGGTGCGCTGTTCAACTCCAGCTGGGGTTTTGCCTTGGCCGCCCTGTTGTCGATTCCGTTGGGACTGCTGGGCCTGACCTGGCAGCAACGCGGGATCAAGCGCTTGCTGCGCCTGGCCGAACAGACCACTTCTGACCCTCTGATTGCCCAGATGTACACCGACAGCCGTGGCCCGCAAGCGCGTCTGGAAATGTCCATCCTGAGCCAGGAAGCGCGCCTTAAAACCTGCCTGACCCGTCTGCAAGACACCGCCGAGCACCTCAGTGAGCAAGCCCGTCAATCGGACGTGCTGGCGCACAAGAGCTCCACCGGGCTGGAGCGCCAGCGGGTTGAAACCGAACAGGTTGCCACCGCCGTGAACCAGATGGCCGCGACGACCCAAGAGGTCGCCAGCCATGTGCAGCGCACCGCCGATGCCACGCAAGAAGCCAATCGCCTGACCAGCCGCGGCCGCGACATTGCCGGTGAAACCCGCGAAGCCATTGAGCGCCTGTCGGTGGTCGTCGGTGAAACCGGCGCGACGGTGACCCAACTGGCGAAAGACAGTGACGAGATCGGCGGCGTCGTCGACGTGATCAAGGGCATTGCCGACCAGACCAACCTGTTGGCCTTGAACGCAGCCATTGAGGCCGCGCGTGCCGGTGAAATGGGCCGGGGCTTTGCCGTAGTGGCCGATGAAGTGCGCCAACTGGCACAACGCACCAGCACCTCGACCGGACAGATTCACGGTTTGATTGCCAAGCTGCAACAAACTGCCGCCACAGCCGTGCAAACCATGGACGCCGGCCACCGCCAGGCACAAGAAGGCGTGGCGCGAGTACTGGAAGCCGACGCGGCATTGATCGGGATCAGCGAAGCGGTGGCCAATATCACCGACATGACCACCCAAATTGCCGCCGCCACCGAAGAGCAAAGTGCCGTGGCCGAAGAAGTCAGCCGTAACATCAGCACCATTGCCGACCTTGCCGACCAAACCTCCGAGCAGGCGCAGCATTCGGCCCTGCTGAGTGAGGAGCTCGCCCAGACCGTGAATATTCAATATTCGCTGGTGGAGCGGTTTAACCGCTAATAAAGGTCCGGTGATTTCTGTGCAGGAGCGAGCTTTTAAAGATTTAAAGATCGCTCCTGCAGCGGGACTATTTAAGCCAACTGGCTATTTTGTCCGCCGCCGCATCCAGATGTTGCTCATGGGTGAAGCCCGAGGCTTTAAGCGGCTTCAAATCGTGATCCCCTGAGATCAACCAGAACACTTCAATGCTCGGTGCCAACGCGTAGGCATGTACGGCCTCGCGATTACCCAGCGCGTCGCGCTCGCCCTGCACAATCAGCGTCGGTGTGTGCAGTTCAGCCAGATGCGCAACCCGAGGTTTTTCCGGCTTGCCCACGGCATAGAACGGGTAACCCAGGCACACCAGCCGATCAACGCCCAGCTCATCAGCCACCAGGCTGGCCATGCGCCCGCCCATGGACTTGCCACCGATGGCTAATGGCCCAGTGACATGCCGTCGCACCTCGCTGTAAACCTCGCACCAGCTTTCCAGCAATTTAGCCTGAGGATTGGGCGGCCTTTTGCCGCCATCCAGGCGCCGTTGCGCCATGTACGGGAACTCGAAGCGCAGCACGTTGATCCCGCGTGCAGCAAGGCGTTCAGCCATGCCGGTCATCCAGTCACTGTCCATTGGCGCACCTGCGCCGTGAGCCAGGATCAAGGTTGGCGATAAGGGTGTTTTTGCAGAGTTCCATAGCCAGCCCCGCGCCTGCAGGCACTTCGCCCATTGATCCTCGTCAATACCCACTTTGCTGCCTACGCCCATGCTTGCCTCGCTTTTAGTCTGCCTATAACTCCAGGCGTGCGTTGAACTCGCCTGATCCGTGGATGGGGAACCATGAACACTTCTATCAGTACCGCCTACAACTATAAGGTGGTCCGCCAATTTTCCATTATGACGGTGGTTTGGGGCATCGTCGGTATGGGGCTCGGCGTCTTGCTCGCCGCGCAATTGGTCTGGCCCGAACTTAACTTCGATTTGCCCTGGACCAGCTTTGGGCGGTTGCGCCCGCTGCACACCAACGCGGTGATTTTCGCCTTTGGCGGTTGCGCCTTATTTGCGTCCTCGTTCTACTCGGTGCAACGCACCTGCCAAACCACGCTGTTCGCGCCCAAAA
This sequence comes from Pseudomonas sp. PS01297, assembly GCF_029959305.1. Lineage (NCBI taxonomy): Bacteria > Pseudomonadati > Pseudomonadota > Gammaproteobacteria > Pseudomonadales > Pseudomonadaceae > Pseudomonas > Pseudomonas sp. PS01297. The sequence goes on along the minus strand of NZ_JASCPQ010000049.1, from coordinate 34,390 downwards.
TCGCTGCCTTTACCTTTTGGGGCTGGCAACTGGTGATTCTGCTGGCGGCCATCAGCTTGCCATTGGGTTACACCAGTTCCAAGGAATACGCTGAACTGGAATGGCCGATCGACATTTTGATCACCATTGTCTGGGTCGCTTACGCCATCGTGTTCTTCGGCACGATCATGAAGCGCAAGACCAAGCACATTTATGTGGGCAACTGGTTCTTCGGCGCGTTTATCGTGACCGTGGCGATTTTGCACATCGTTAACAACCTGGAGATTCCGGTCAGTTTCACCAAGTCCTACTCGCTGTACGGTGGCGCAACTGACGCCATGGTGCAGTGGTGGTACGGCCACAACGCTGTGGGCTTTTTCCTGACGGCGGGCTTTTTGGGGATGATGTATTACTTCGTGCCCAAGCAGGCCGAACGCCCGATCTATTCCTACCGCCTGTCCATCGTGCACTTCTGGGCGCTGATCACCCTGTACATCTGGGCCGGTCCGCACCACTTGCACTACACCGCATTGCCGGACTGGGCGCAGTCGCTGGGCATGGTGATGTCGCTGATTCTGCTGGCACCTAGCTGGGGCGGGATGATCAACGGCATGATGACGCTCTCGGGCGCCTGGCATAAGTTGCGCAGCGACCCGATCCTGCGCTTTTTGGTGGTATCGCTGGCGTTCTACGGCATGTCGACCTTTGAAGGCCCGATGATGGCCATCAAGACCGTCAACGCCCTCTCCCACTACACCGACTGGACCATCGGCCACGTACACGCCGGGGCACTGGGCTGGGTGGCGATGATTTCCATCGGCGCGATGTACCACATGATTCCTAAAGTCTTCGGCCGCCCGCAGATGTACAGCATCGGCCTGATCAACGCGCACTTCTGGCTGGCGACCATCGGCACCGTGCTGTACATCGCTTCGATGTGGGTCAACGGTATCGCCCAAGGCCTGATGTGGCGTGCGGTCAACGCCGACGGTACGCTGACGTACTCCTTCGTCGAAACCCTGGTAGCCAGCCATCCGGGCTACGTCGTGCGGTTGATAGGCGGGGCGATTTTCCTGAGTGGCATGTTGCTGATGGCTTACAACACGTGGCGCACGGTGCGTAATGCCGAGCCCGCTGAAGTTGTCGCCGCTGCGCAGATGGCCTGAGGAGTCCGCCATGAAACACGAAATCATTGAAAAAAATATCGGCCTGATGCTCTTGCTGATGATTCTGTGCGTGAGCGTTGGCGGTCTGACGCAGATCGTCCCGCTGTTTTTCGAAGACGTGACCAACACCCCGGTAGAAGGCATGAAGCCCTACACCGCGTTGCAACTGGAAGGCCGCGACGTGTACATCCGCGAAGGCTGCGTGGGCTGCCACTCGCAGATGATCCGCCCGTTCCGCGCCGAGACCGAGCGTTATGGCCACTATTCGGTGGCTGGTGAAAGCGTCTGGGATCACCCGTTCCTGTGGGGCTCCAAACGTACCGGGCCGGACCTGGCCCGAGTGGGCGGGCGTTACTCGGATGACTGGCACCGCGCGCACTTGTACAACCCGCGCAACGTCGTGCCTGAATCGAAAATGCCCGCCTACCCATGGCTGGTATCAACACCCGTAGACAGCAGCCATACCGAGAAAAAGCTCGAAGTGATGCGCACGCTGGGTGTGCCTTACACCGATGAAGACATCGCCAATGCCAAGCAGTCGGTCAAGGGTAAAACCGAAATGGACGCGCTGGTCGCCTACCTGCAAGTGCTCGGCACTGCCATCAAGAGCAAGAGGTGAGCCATGGTGTTTGACATGAGTAGTGGAATGATTCGCGGGCTGGGCACTGTGGTGGTTGCAGTGGCTTTTATCGGTCTGGCGCTGTGGGTGTTCAGCCCGCGGCGCAAGGCGGAGTTCGACGATGCGACCTTGCTGCCGTTCAAGGACGACCCCGAGGCCATCAAACACGTCGAGCAAGAGCAAGCGTCCAGGAGTAAAAAGAATGTCTGAGTTCTGGAGTATTTACGTCAGCGTACTGACTATTGGCACGCTGATCGGTCTGACCTGGCTGTTGTTCGGTACACGCAAGGGCGAGAAAAAAAGCGAAACCACCGAAACCATGGGCCACAGTTTCGATGGCATCGAAGAGTACGACAACCCGCTGCCACGCTGGTGGTTCATGCTGTTCATCGGCACGCTGGTGTTCGGGGTCGGCTATTTGATCCTTTACCCCGGCCTGGGCAACTGGAAAGGCCTGCTGCCAGGATACGAGGATGGCTGGACCGGCGTTCACGAGTGGGAAAAGGAGATGAACAAGGCCGATGCCAAATTCGGTCCCATTTTCGCCAAGTACGCAGCCATGCCGGTGCAGCAAGTGGCGCAAGACCCGGCAGCCCTGAAAATGGGTGGCCGCCTGTTTGCCTCCAACTGCTCGGTGTGCCACGGCTCGGACGCCAAGGGCGCGTTTGGCTTCCCCAACCTGACGGACGCGTCCTGGCGCTGGGGAGGCGATGCCGACACCATCAAGGCGACGATCATGGGCGGACGCATCGGCATGATGCCGGCCTGGGGCGAGGTGCTGGGCGAGGAAGGCGTGAAGAACGTCTCGGCTTATGTTCGCCACGACCTGGCGGGGCTACCGCTGCCAAAAGGCGCCGCGTTCAATCTGGAGGCCGGCAAGCAGGCATACGCCACCACCTGCGTGGCCTGTCACGGGCCTGAAGGTAAAGGTAACCCGCTACTGGGCGCGCCGGACCTGACGGCACCGACAGCCTTTATTTACGGCACCAGCCTGGCACAATTGCAGCAAACCATTCGCCATGGTCGCCAGGGCCATATGCCCGCGCAAAACGAATTGCTGGGCAACGACAAAGTGCAATTGGTCGCAGCCTACGTCTACAGCTTGTCCCATGGCACGCCAGAGGAGAAAACCGCCGAGTAACCCCTCGTCTTTACAGGAGCGACGGCGAGTCGCTCCTGTAAAGATGTATACACTTCTGTGAACAATATCTGGACATTCCTCGCCGCCTCTTTTACTTTCTCCCCCAGAGTCGACTCGCCAAAGCCCTTTGCGACAGCCTTCCACAGGGCGTTTTTTAACGGCCATTTTGACCTTACTTGGCCTATGGAAAAGCCGGAAAACAAGCGCTGAAGGGTATTGACCGAGGTGTGGCTTCGTTGCAATAGCCCTATGCTTTATCCATACTTGCGACCGTTTTTGCCTCTAATAACTATAAAACCGTGGAACCTTGCGATGAGCACAGCAATCAATCCGACTGCTTATAACTATAAGGTCGTCCGCCAGTTCGCCATCATGACGGTGGTCTGGGGGATCCTTGGCATGGGACTCGGGGTTTTTATCGCGTCACAACTTGTGTGGCCCGAACTTAACCTGGGTCTTGAATGGACAACCTTCGGTCGTCTGCGCCCCCTGCACACCAACCTTGTGATTTTTGCCTTCGGTGGCTGCGCCTTGTTTGGTACGTCTTACTACGTGGTGCAACGTACCTGCCAGACACGGCTGATTTCCGACAGCCTGGCCTCGTTCACCTTCTGGGGCTGGCAAGCCGTCATCCTCGGCGCAATCATCACCCTGCCGCTGGGCTACACCACCACCAAGGAATACGCCGAACTGGAATGGCCGCTGGCTATCCTGTTGGCCATCGTCTGGGTGGTCTACGGCATTGTCTTTTTCGGCACCATTACCCGGCGTAAAACCAAACACATCTATGTGGGCAACTGGTTCTATGGCGCGTTTATCGTGGTTACGGCGATGCTGCACATCGTCAACCACGCGTCTCTGCCGGTGAGCTTTTTCAAGTCTTACTCGGCGTATGCGGGTGCGACCGATGCCATGATCCAGTGGTGGTACGGCCATAACGCGGTCGGATTTTTCCTGACTACCGGCTTTTTGGGGATGATGTATTACTTCGTGCCCAAACAGGCCGAACGCCCGATTTACTCCTATCGCCTGTCCATCGTGCACTTCTGGGCGCTGATCACCCTGTATATCTGGGCCGGCCCGCACCACTTGCACTACACCGCATTGCCGGACTGGGCGCAGTCGCTGGGCATGGCCATGTCGATCATCCTGCTGGCACCGAGCTGGGGCGGCATGATCAACGGCATGATGACCCTCTCGGGCGCCTGGCATAAGTTGCGCACTGACCCGATCCTGCGCTTTTTAGTGGTGTCTTTGGCGTTCTATGGCATGTCGACCTTTGAAGGCCCGATGATGGCCATCAAGACCGTCAACGCCCTCTCCCACTACACCGACTGGACCATCGGCCACGTACACGCCGGGGCACTGGGTTGGGTAGCGATGATTTCCATCGGCTCGATGTACCACATGATCCCGCGCCTCTATGGCCAAAAGCAGATGTACAGCGTTGGCCTGATCAACGTCCACTTCTGGTTGGCGACCATCGGCACCGTGCTGTACATCGCCTCGATGTGGGTCAACGGCATCACCCAGGGCCTGATGTGGCGCGCCATCAATGACGACGGCACGCTGACCTATTCGTTCGTTGAATCGCTGCAAGCCAGCCACCCGGGCTTTATTGTCCGCGCCATCGGCGGGGCCATTTTCGCCAGCGGCATGCTGTTTATGGCCTACAACGTGTGGCGCACCATTCGCGCCTCGAACCCGGCAGAAGCTGAAGCCGCAAGCACGATTGCAGTCGCGGGGGCCCACTGATGATCAAGCACGACAGTATTGAAAAGAACATCGGCCTGATGGCCTTCTTCATGGTCATCGCTGTGAGCATCGGTGGCCTGACACAAATCGTTCCGCTGTTTTTCCAGGACGTGACCAACAACCCGGTCGAGGGCATGAAGCCGCGCAACGCGCTGGAACTTGAAGGCCGCGACGTCTACATCGCCAACGGCTGCGTGGGCTGCCACTCGCAGATGATCCGCCCGTTCCGCGCCGAAACCGAGCGTTATGGCCACTATTCGGTGGCCGGTGAAAGCGTGTGGGATCACCCCTTTCTGTGGGGCTCCAAACGCACCGGCCCGGACCTGGCTCGCGTAGGTGGGCGTTACTCTGATGACTGGCACCGCGCGCACTTGTACAACCCACGCAACGTGGTGCCGGAGTCGATCATGCCGGCTTACCCCTTCCTGGTTGAGCGCAAGCTGGACGGCAAAGAAACCGCTAAAAAGATGGAAGTCTTGCGCACCCTGGGCGTGCCTTACACCGATGCAGACATTGCCGGTGCCAAGGATGCCGTGAAGGGCAAGACAGAAATGGACGCACTGGTGGCTTACCTCCAGGGCTTGGGCACACTCATCAAGAGCAAACGGTGATCTGAATGGATATCGGGATGATTCGTGGCCTGGGCACCTTGCTGGTCATGGTGGCTTTTATCGGTTTGGCCTTGTGGGTGTTCAGCCCCAAGCGCAAGTCCGAGTTTGACGACGCAACGATGTTGCCGTTCAAGGACGACCCCGAAGCCATCAAGCACGTTGAGCAAGAACAAGCGTCCAGGAGTAAAAATAAATGACCGAGTTCTGGAGTCTGTACGTCACCGTCCTTACCCTGGGAACCATCTTCACCCTGACCTGGCTGCTGTTTGCCACACGCAAGGGCCAACGCAGCGAGCAGACCGACGAAAAAGTCGGCCACGCCTACGACGGCATCGAAGAGTACGACAACCCCCTGCCCCGCTGGTGGTTCATGCTGTTTGTCGGCACCATCATCTTTGCCCTGGGCTATTTGGTGCTGTACCCAGGTTTGGGTAATTGGCGTGGCCTGCTACCGGGCTATGAGTACCTGGACACTAAAGACAAAACCCCTTTTGCCAATGGCCAGACCGGCTGGACGGGCGTGCATGAGTGGGAAAAGGAAATGGCCAAATCAGATGCCCGCTTTGGGCCGATTTTCGCCAAGTTCGCCGCCATGCCCATCGAAGAAGTGGCCAAAGACCCGCAAGCACTGAAAATGGGCGGCCGCCTGTTTGCCTCCAACTGCTCGGTGTGCCACGGCTCGGATGCCAAGGGCGCTTATGGCTTTCCGAACCTGACCGATGCCGATTGGCGCTGGGGCGGCACGCCAACCGACATCAAAAACAGCATCATGGCGGGGCGTCATGCGGTGATGCCGGGTTGGGGCGAAATCATCGGCGAGCAAGGTGTCAGTGACGTGGCAGCGTACGTGCTGACCAGTCTTGACGGGCGCAAATTGCCGGACACGGCAAAGGCCGATCCACTCAAGGGCCAGGCCATCTACGCCACCAACTGCGCGGTTTGCCACGGCCCGGAAGGCAAAGGCAACCCGTTGATGGGCGCCCCCAACCTGACCCACCCCGGCGCGTTTATCTACGGCTCAAGCTTTGCTCAGTTGCAGCAAACCATCCGCTACGGCCGTCAGGGCCAGATGCCTGCCCAGGCCGAGCTGCAAGGTAACGACAAGGTCCACCTGCTGGCCGCCTACGTATACAGCCTTTCGCACCCTGATGAGTCCAAGCCTGCGGAGTAAACCCGCTGCCTCGGCACGACACAAAATGGCCTCCGCCAGCGCAGGTTGGCGGCGGCGTTTTGTTTCATCGTATTTTTGAGATGGTTAGCTTGCGCTTTAAGTAGTAACGTTACTACATTCGTTTTTTGGGGAGGAACCACTCCATGACCATCACCACCATTTCAAGCCGCGAATTCAATCAAGACACAAGCGGTGCCAAAAAAGCGTCGCAACAAGGGCCTGTTTACATCACCGACCGTGGCCGCCCCGCCCATGTACTGCTATGCATGGAGGAGTACCAAAGACTGACCGGCCAAAACACCAGCATCGTCGACCTGCTCGTCATGCCCGACACACCACCGGTTGAATTCGAACCCGAACGCGCAATCATCGCGCCGCGCCCAGTGGACCTCTAATGTTCCTGCTCGATACCAACGTGGTTTCAGAACTTCGCAAACCCCAGGCACACCCTGCCGTGGAGGCCTGGGCCGGCAGCATACCGGCTTACAAACTGTATATTTCGGCCATTACCCTGCTTGAAATTGAGACCGGCATTCTGCGGCTGGAACGCCAGGACCCCAGGCAGGCCGCGCCGTTGCGCAACTGGCTTGAGGCCCACGTAGTACCGGCATTTGCCGGGCGCGTACTGTCCATTGACGGCACCGTGGCCAGGCGCTGCGCGCGCCTGCATGTACCTGACCGCAGCAATGAATGCGATGCCCTGATCGCCGCGACAGCCCTGGTCCATGGCATGACCATCGTGACCCGCAATACCCAGGATTTTGCGTTGAGCGGAGCCCCTTTACTCAACCCGTGGGCGCCCTGATTCATGGTTTTGACACCGTAGTCAGCGGCTTAAGTCAATTGATCCACATCATGATTCAGCGCAACTCCTATACCAAGTTTCAGATTTTCGGAACGCGACCAAAGGTCGCACCCTTGCGCTAGAGTCTCAGGGGTATCATTGCGCCATTGCAACACCTTCTGACCGCGGTTGGCACGTACTGGCCGTGGCACTTCACTGCCGTGGTAAGCACTTATGAGCGATAAGATCCCAGTCCAAAACGTCACGCCGCCTGCCTCAAAAAACACTGAAAGCATCGACCTTTACGCGGCGCGAGAAAAAATCTACACCCGCGCTTTCCACGGGTTTTTCCGCAATGTGCGCATGGTCGGTGGTGCCCTGCTGTTCTTGCTGTATTTCGGCACCGTCTGGCTCAATTGGGGCGGACATCAAGCCGTGTGGTGGAACCTGCCTGAACGCAAATTCTTTATTTTTGGCGCCACCTTCTGGCCACAGGATTTCATCCTGCTCTCGGGCCTGCTGATCGTTGCGGCCTTCGGCCTGTTTTTTATTACCGTGTACGCAGGCCGCGTATGGTGCGGTTACACCTGCCCGCAAAGCGTCTGGACCTGGGTGTTCATGTGGTGCGAAAAAATCACCGAAGGTGATCGCAACCAGCGCATCAAGCTCGACAAGGCACCGATGAGCGCCAACAAGTTTGTGCGCAAATTCAGCAAGCACACGCTGTGGCTGCTAATTGGCTTTGTCACCGGCCTGACCTTTGTTGGCTACTTCGCCCCGATCCGCGAACTGGTGGTGGATTTCTTCACCGGCCAGGCCGATGGCTGGGCTTACTTCTGGGTAGGCTTTTTCACCCTCGCCACGTACGGCAACGCGGGTTGGCTGCGTGAGCAAGTGTGCATTTACATGTGCCCGTACGCGCGTTTCCAGAGCGTGATGTTCGACAAGGACACGCTGATTGTTTCGTACGATCCACGTCGTGGCGAAGTGCGCGGCCCGCGCAAAAAAGACAGCGACTACAAGGCCCAGGGCCTCGGTGACTGTATCGACTGCACGATGTGCGTTCAGGTCTGCCCCACCGGCATCGACATTCGTGACGGCTTGCAGATTGAATGCATTGGCTGCGCAGCCTGTATTGACGCCTGCGACGACATCATGGACAAGATGCACTACCCGCGCGGCTTGATCAGCTACACCACTGAGCACAACCTGTCGGGCCAGAAAACCCACACCCTGCGCCCGCGCCTGATTGGCTATGCCCTGGTGCTGCTGACCATGATGGGCCTGCTGGCGGCTGCTTTCTTCACGCGCTCGCTGGTGGGCTTCGACGTCAGCAAAGACCGCGTGCTGTATCGCGAAAATGCCGAGGGCCGGATCGAAAACGTGTACAGCCTGAAGATCATGAACAAGGACCAGCGCGACCATACCTACGTGCTGCAAGCCAGCGGTTTGCCGGACTTGAAGCTGCAAGGCAAACGCGAAATCAGGGTCGCGGCAGGCGATATTGTCAGCCTGCCGGTCGAGTTGTCGGTTGACCCGGAACAACTGCCGTCCAGCACCAACGAGGTGTATTTCATCCTTCAAGATGCCGACAACAACGACATCACTGTTAAAGCCAAGAGCCGATTCATCGGCCCTCATATTCGTTAAGAGAAACTGTCCATGCCCGCAGCAAACGCCTACAGCCCTTGGTACAAACACATTTGGCCATGGATCATCATTGCCATTCTCACCTGCTCGGTGACGCTGACCCTGTCGATGGTAACCATTGCGGTGAAGAACCCGGACAACCTGGTTAACGACAATTACTACGAGGCGGGCAAGGGCATAAACCGCTCGCTGGACCGCGAACTGCTGGGGCAAGCCCTGCAACTGAAGGCCAAGTTGCGGCTGGACGAGTTGACCGGCGAAGTGGTGCTGCTGCTCGAAGGCAACAGCCAGCCGAAAACCCTGGAGCTTAACCTTATATCGCCGACCCAACCTGAAAAGGACCGCGGCCTTATCCTGATCCAAAGCCCGTCAGAGCCTGGGCGCTACACCGGCCAACTGGATGACACGGTGGAAGGCCGGCGTTTTGTGGAGTTGTTGGGGGTGGAAGACGGCAAGACCTGGCGCCTGTTTGAAGAAGAGCTGGTCGACCATGACAAAGACCTGATGCTGGGCGACGAGCCGATTCCTGGCGCGGAAAGCCACAAGCAGTAACGCAACACAGGTAGCCGCTGTCGCAGGTTGCGCTCTTCAAGATCAAAAGATCAAAAGATCGCAGCCTGCGGCAGCTCCTACGCACGATATTGCCCAGCCACAAGCGCCCTAAAAAAACCATGATCACTCCCACGCCTTGCTACCACTGCGCCCTGCCCGTTCCGCCCGGCAGCCGCTTTACCGCCGATGTTCTGGGCCAGAGCCGTGAATTCTGCTGCCCGGGCTGTCAGGCGGTGGCGCAGGCCATCGTGGCCGGCGGGCTGGATCACTACTATCAGCACCGCAGCGAGGCCTCGGCCAACCCGCAGGCGTTACCGGTGCAACTGGCCGAAGAGCTGGCTCTGTATGACCGCGCCGACGTGCAAAAACCGTTTGTTCGCCATGAGGGTGAGCAGGCTGAAACCACGCTGCTGATCGAGGGTATCAGTTGCGCCGCCTGTGGCTGGCTGATCGAGAAACACCTGCTGCACCTGCCCGCCGTCAGTGAGGCGCGGCTGAACTTGTCCAACCACCGCTTGCACATCCGCTGGGCTGACAGCCAGTTGCCCTTGAGTGACGTGTTGAGCGAGTTGCGCCATATCGGCTACGCCGCGCACCCGTATCAAGCCGATAAAGCGGCAGAGCAATTGGCCAGCGAAAACCGCCTGGCTTTGCGCCAGTTGGGAGTGGCCGGTTTACTGTGGTTTCAGGCGATGATGGCAACCATGGCCACCTGGCCCGAATTCAATATCGACCTCAGCCCCGAGATGCACACCATCCTGCGCTGGGTCGCGCTGTTTCTGACCACTCCCATCGTGTTTTACAGCTGCGCGCCGTTTTTCAAAGGCGCAATGCGTGACCTGCGCACTCGCCACCTGACCATGGATGTCTCAGTATCGCTGGCCATTGGCGGTGCCTATGTGGCCGGTATCTGGACTGCGATCACCGGCGATGGCGAGCTGTATTTCGATGCAGTCGGCATGTTTGCCCTGTTCTTGCTGGCCGGGCGGTACCTGGAGCGCCGCGCCCGCGAACGCACGGCGGCGGCCACCGCACAACTGGTCAACGTGTTACCCGCGTCATGCTTGCGCCTGGGTGAAGACGGCCAAAGCGAACGCATTCTGCTGAACGAGTTGAAGGTCGGTGACAAGGTGTTGGTCCACCCCGGCGCCGTACTCCCGGCCGATGGCAAGATTCTCGAAGGGCAATCGAGCATCGATGAGTCCTTGCTGACCGGCGAGTACCTGCCGCAGCCGCGCATTGCGGGCGATGCAGTGACCGCTGGCACCTTGAACGTCGAGGGCGCGCTGACGGTGCAGGTACTGGCTCTGGGCCAGGACACGCGCCTGTCGGCCATCGTGCGCTTGCTGGAGCGCGCCCAAAGCGAAAAGCCGCGGCTGGCCGAAATTGCCGACAAGGCTGCGCAATGGTTCTTGCTGTTCTCCTTGATTGCGGCAGTAGCGATTGGCCTGCTGTGGTGGCAGCTCGACCCGTCGCGAGCGTTCTGGATCGTGTTGGCGATGCTGGTGGCGACCTGCCCTTGCGCGTTGTCGCTGGCCACCCCGACCGCCTTGACCGCCGCCACCGGCACCTTGCACAAACTGGGCTTGCTGCTCACCCGTGGCCACGTGCTCGAAGGGCTGAATCAAATCGACACGGTGATTTTTGACAAAACCGGCACCCTGACCGAAGGCCGCCTGGCCTTGCGAGCCATTCGCCCGCTGCGCGATCTGGACCCTGACCAATGCCTGGCCCTGGCTGCTGCGCTCGAAAACCGCTCTGAACACCCGATTGCCCGCGCCTTTGGCCGCGCCCTGCACGCCGCCGAAGATGTGCAGAGTACGCCGGGGCTGGGCCTTGAGGGCGTGGTGAGCGAGCAACGCTTGCGCATCGGTCAGCCAGGCTTTGTCTGCGCGCTCAGCCATTGCGCAACTCCGGACCTACCGGATGAACCCGGCCAATGGTTGCTGCTGGGGGACACCAAAGGCGCGCTGGCCTGGCTGGTACTCGACGACCGCCTGCGCACTGACGCCCCGGCGCTGGTCGCTGCGTGCAAGGCGCGCGGCTGGCGTACGCTGCTGTTGTCCGGTGACAGCTCGCCAATGGTTGCCAGTGTGGCTGCAGAGTTGAACATTGACGAGGCCAGAGGTGGCTTGCGCCCGGACGACAAACTTCGGGTGCTGCAAGACCTGCACGCCCAAGGGCGCAAAGTGTTAATGCTGGGTGACGGGGTCAATGACGTGCCGGTGCTGGCGGCGGCCGACATCAGCGTGGCGATGGGCTCGGCCACCGATCTGGCCAAAACCAGCGCCGATGCGGTGCTTCTGTCCAATCGTCTGGACGCTTTGGTACAAGCGTTTAGTCTGGCCCGGCGAACCCGCCGGGTGATCATCGAAAACCTGCTGTGGGCCGCTTTGTACAATGGCCTTATGCTGCCTTTTGCGGCGCTGGGCTGGATCACACCGATCTGGGCCGCGATCGGCATGTCGATCAGTTCGCTGACTGTGGTGCTTAACGCCCTGCGTCTGACCCGCATGCCGCGTCAGACGCCTGCCCCGCCCACGTCAGACCTTCGCCCGCTACCGGCCTGAGCCGGTCGCCTGGAGCCTTTATGCCAGCGCTTTACATCATGATTCCCGCGGCATTGCTGATTGTTGGCATCGCCATTTTTATCTTCTTCTGGGCCGTGGACAGCGGCCAGTACGACGATCTGGACAGCCCTGCGCACAGCATTCTGTTCGACGACCAGGATCCGCAGCACACCGCCGCCGTGGAAGAGGCCAAAGGCTCTCACGGGCATGCTGTGAATAAACCCGATCAGCACGTGCCACCCCATGCTTGAGCTAGCCCCGCTACTGGTCTCGGCGTTCATATTGGGCGTGCTGGGCGGCGGGCATTGCCTGGGCATGTGCGGCGGCCTGATGGGCGCGCTGACATTCGCCATTCCCAAAGAGCAACGCAGCCGACGCTTCAAGCTGTTACTGGCCTACAACCTGGGGCGAATTCTCAGCTATGCCACGGCGGGTTTGCTGCTGGGATTGGCAGGCTGGGCGGTCGCCAACAGCCCGGCCGCCATGCTGATGCGGGTACTGTCCGGGGTGTTGCTGATCATTATGGGTTTGTACCTGGCAGGCTGGTGGAGCGGCCTGACCCGCATCGAAAGCCTGGGGCGCGGGCTGTGGCGGCATATCCAGCCGCTGGCAAGCCGCCTCCTGCCAGTATCGAGCCTGCCCCGCGCCCTGCTGTTGGGCGCGCTCTGGGGCTGGTTGCCGTGCGGATTGGTTTACAGCAATTTGATCTGGTCAGCCAGCCAGGGCAGTGCCTTGGACAGCGCTTTGCTGATGCTGGCTTTCGGCCTGGGAACATGGCCCGTGTTACTGGCCACGGGCCTCGCGGCTGAACGCATGACTGCCGTGCTGCGCAAGCGCAGCGTACGCATGGCCGGCGGGTTGCTGGTGATGCTGTTCGGCCTCTGGACCCTGCCCGGCCCGCATCAGCATTGGTTGATGGGGCATTGAACCGCTAGAGCCTGGCGAAGCTAACGCATGAGCTGAGCCAGAGCTGGCGTTGATGCAAATCAAGGTGCGACAAATTCGCAGCCCCTAGACTCCTGAGCATTGCCAGCCATCCCAGGGGAATGCCCGCATGCTCGACGCCATTCGTTGGGACTCCGATTTAATTCGTCGTTACGACCTCGCCGGACCGCGCTACACCTCGTACCCCACGGCGATGCAGTTTCATGATCAGATCAGTCCATTCGACTTTCTGCACGCCCTGCGCGACAGCCGCAAAGCCATGCGCCCGCTGTCGCTGTATGTGCACGTGCCGTTTTGCGCCAATATTTGCTACTACTGCGCCTGCAACAAAGTCATCACCAAAGACCGTGGTCGTGCCCAGCCGTACTTAAAACGCCTGGAGCAGGAAATCAGCCTGGTCGCCTGCCACCTCGACCCCAGGCAAAAAGTTGAGCAATTGCATTTTGGCGGCGGCACACCGACGTTTTTAAGCCACGACGAACTGCGCCAGCTAATGGGCCACCTGCGTGAGCACTTCAATCTGCTGGACGATGACTCCGGCGATTACGGCATCGAGATCGACCCACGTGAAGCCGACTGGTCGACCATGGGTTTGCTGCGCGAACTGGGCTTTAACCGCGTGAGTATCGGCCTGCAAGACCTCGACCCCGCCGTGCAACGAGCGGTTAACCGCCTGCAAAGCCTGGAAGAAACCCGCGCGGTGATTGATGCGGCGCGTACTTTGCAGTTTCGCTCGATCAACATCGACCTGATCTACGGCTTGCCCAAGCAAACCCCGATGGCCTTCGCCCGCACCGTTGAGGAAGTGATCAGCCTGCAGCCGGATCGTTTATCGGTGTTTAATTACGCGCACTTGCCGGAGCGCTTCAAACCGCAACGACGCATTAACACCAGTGACTTGCCTTCGCCTGCCGACAAATTGCACATGCTTGAGCACACCATCGAGCAACTGACCGCTGCGGGTTATCGCTATATCGGCATGGACCACTTCGCCTTGCCCGACGATGAGCTGGCGATTGCCCAGGAAGAGTCCACCTTGCAGCGCAATTTTCAGGGTTACACCACCCACGGCCATTGCGACCTGATCGGCCTGGGCGTGTCGGCCATCAGCCAGATCGGCGAGCTGTATTGCCAGAACAACAGCGACATTGCTCTTTACCAGCACACGCTGGCCAGCGAGCAACTGGCGACCAGTCGCGGCTTGCTGTGCAATCAGGACGACCGGATTCGCCGCGAGGTCATCCAGCAGATCATCTGCAATTTGCACCTGCCGTTCGCGCGCATCGAACAGGCCTTCAACATCGATTTCAGGGGCTATTTTTCTGCGCAGTGGCCAGAGCTGGAGGCGATGGCGGCCGATGGTCTGATTGCACTGAACAACGAGCAACTGACGGTCCTGCCCGCAGGGCGGTTGCTGGTGCGCTCGGTGTGCATGGCGTTCGACGCGTATCTGGCACAGCAGCCCCGGCAACGCTTCTCGCGGGTTATCTAAACCCGCGTTATTACTTCATGGCCAGGGACGCGGCCTTGACGATGCTCTCACTGCTCGCCCCGGACTCTTGCAACGCCTTGTTCAAGCTATTGTTGGCCGTGGTCAATGATGCGTTCAAACCGGCCACTTCGGCCTGTAATGCCATCGACTGAGACCGGGCTTGTTCCGGGCTCAGGCTGCGGTTGGTCATGATCGCTTGCAGCTTGGCCATTTGCTCAGCGATCTTCTTTTTGATCGCGCGGATCATCTTCAGAATGCTCTGGATGGTCTCCGGCAAACCACTGTCTTCAATATCGCTGTTTTCACTCTTGCTAGCGCTGGCCGCCTTCAGAGCAGCCCCGGAGATCGTCACCTTGACCCCTTCAGCCGGTGGCGGCGCCTCTTCTTTATCGGCCTTGGACGCCTTGTTGGCTGCGGGCTCCTGTTGGGTGTTTTTGGCCGCTTCAATACTGGGCGGCATGCCAGTTTGACCAAACGTCATTGCACCTATCGACGACATGAATTCGCTCACAATGGCTATCAATTACCACGCTATCGACCGTGCGTTTTGCAACTTGAGGCCGATTCACGGCCGGGTGCGCCCTAGCCTCACCCATCGTGCTGAGTTACCCTTGCATCTTATGTGTGTTTTCCCACAAGGATTGAAGAAATGTCCGAGCCAGTAAAACTGCGCGCTCATAACCAGGCTCACTGCAAGGATTGCAGTCTTGCCCCTCTCTGTTTGCCACTTTCGTTGAATTTGGAAGACATGGATGCGTTAGAGGAAATCGTCAAGCGCGGTCGGCCACTGAAGAAAGGCGAGTTTCTGTTTCGCCAGGGCGACACCTTTGGTTCGGTCTACGCCGTACGTTCCGGAGCACTCAAAACATTCAGCCTGAGTGACAGCGGCGAAGAACAAATTACCGGCTTTCACTTGCCGAGCGAATTGGTCGGCCTGTCAGGCATGGACACTGAAACGTATCCGGTTTCGGCTCAGGCACTGGAAACCACCCCTGTTTGCGAAATCCCTTTCGAACGTCTGGACGAACTGTCTGTGCAACTGCCGCAATTGCGCCGGCAGTTGATGCGCATCATGAGCCGCGAAATTCGCGACGATCAGCAAATGATGTTGCTGCTGTCGAAAAAGACCGCTGATGAGCGTATCGCCACGTTCCTCGTCAACCTGTCTGCGCGCTTCCGTGCCCGTGGCTTCTCGGCCAACCAGTTCCGCCTGAGCATGTCGCGCAACGAGATCGGCAACTACTTGGGCCTGGCCGTTGAAACCGTCTCCCGGGTGTTTACCCGTCTGCAAGAAAACCAGTTGATCACCGCTGAAGGCAAAGAAGTACACATTCTTGACCCGATCAAGTTGTGCGCGCTGGCCGGTGGCTCGCTGGAAGCCTAAGTCGAGCGTATGAGGGGTATACTGGCGGCTCCGAAGCCCGCCAGGACACCCGCCCCCATGGTCAACGACTTCTGCCTCAAATCCCTGATCCGTCCGGTGCTTGATTTCCCCAAGCCCGGCGTGATCTTTCGTGACATCACCCCGCTTTATCAGTCGCCCCGCGCCATGCGCGTGATCGCTTACGCCTTTATCGAGCGTTACGTCGAAGTGGATTTCAGCCATATAGGCGCCATGGATGCCCGTGGCTTTCTGATCGGCTCAGTGCTTGCGCATCAACTTAACAAACCGCTGATTCTGTTTCGCAAGCAGGGCAAGTTGCCCGCTGACGTATTGGCTGAAGGCTACCAGACGGAATATGGCGAAGCGTTTTTGGAGGTGCATGCCGACAGTTTGTGCGAAGGTGATTCGCTGCTGCTGGTCGACGACTTGATCGCCACAGGCGGGACGCTGGTGGCGGCGGTAAACCTGGTGCGCCGCATGGGTGCACAGGTGTTTGAAGCGGCGTCGATTATTGACTTGCCCGAATTGGGCGGCTCAACGCGTTTGCAGGAAGTGGGTGTGCCGACGTTTTGTCTGACTGAGTTTTCGTTGACTGAATAAATCAAGAACCCTCACCCTAGCCCTCTCCCGGAGGGAGAAGGAACTGATCGGGGGATACTTTAGATTTTCTGCTTTCTAAATGCCTTGCGCTGAACCTGAGAACACCTCGGTAAAGCCCCCTCTCCCTCCGGGAGAGGGTTGGGGTGAGGGCGGCGTTTAAAACGTCACAAAGCGATCGGTTTACGTCCGGCAAACGAATGCGCCAGGGTGCCGCCGTCGACCAGTTCCAGCTCACCACCCAGCGGGACGCCGTGGGCGATGCGTGACGCGATCAGGCCTTTGCTGCTCAGCAACTGGGCAATGTAGTGCGCAGTGGCTTCACCTTCCACGGTCGGGTTGGTCGCCAGGATCACTTCCTTGAAAGTACCTTGCTCGGCAATGCGCGTCATCAATTGCGGAATCCCGATGGCCTCAGGCCCAAGGCCATCCAGGGGCGACAAATGCCCCTTGAGCACAAAGTACCGTCCGCGATAGCCGGTCTGTTCGATGGCGTAGACGTCCATCGGCCCTTCCACCACGCAGAGCAAGGTGTCGTCGCGGCGCACATCGGCGCACTGCGGGCACAAGTCATCTTCGGTCAGGGTTCTGCACTGGCGGCAATGACCCACACCGTCCATCGCCTGACTCAAGGCCAGCGCCAAACGCGAACCGCCACTGCGATCACGCTCGAGCAGTTGTAGGGCCATGCGCTGTGCGGTCTTTTGGCCGACACCGGGCAACGTGCGCAAGGCATCGATCAGTTGGCGAATAAGTGGGCTGAAGCTCATAGAGAAAGGTCCGACAAAACAACGAGAGGCGGTTTATACCCGTGGTCCGGGCCAGCGTCAAATGCCAACCCGCAGGCAAAAAAAATGCCGGGCGCTGGGCCCGGCATTATCAAGCGCCTTAGAAAGGCAGCTTCATGCCCGGTGGCAGTTGCATGCCAGCGGTGACGCCGGACATTTTGTCCTGGCTGTTGGCTTCGATCTTGCGCACAGCGTCGTTGACTGCGGCGGCGAACAAGTCTTCCAGCATTTCGCGGTCATCTTCGCTCACGCCTTCAAGCAGGCTTGGGTCAATGTTCACACGCTTGAGGTCGTGACGGCCGGTCATGACCACCGTCACCATGTCGCCACCGGCTTTACCGGTGACTTCAGCGTTGGCCAGTTCTTCCTGCATCTTGGCCATTTTTTCCTGCATCTGCTGCGCCTGCTTCATCAGGCCGGCCATGCCACCTTTCATCATGGGAATCACCTCAAACGTTATTTGCACAATGCACCCGCAGTCACAATGACTGCGGGCTGTCAGTATCTAGCCGGTGTTACGAGGCCTGCGCCTCAATAACATCGACAGGTTGAATCGTATCGTCACGCACGGCTGCGCCGAATTGTTCAATCATTTGCTGGACCAACGGGTCTGCGTAGATTGACTCTTCGGCCAGGCGCTGACGCTCTGCACGCAAGCGCGAAGCGGCCTGGGCCGGGGTTTCCTGCTCTGGCTTGACCAGCTCAATGGTCACTTTGAGTGTGCGCTGATGAAACTGGTTCAACGCATCATTCAGGCGGCGCTGCTGGGTCGAGTTAAACAGGGCGCTATGGGCCGGGTCCAGGTGCAACAGCCAGTCATCGCCATCAACTGCAATCAAGGTGCAATTGGCGCCAATGCTGGCCGTCATCCCTGATACCGGTAATTGGGGGAACATGTTCAGCCATTCAAGGGCCAAGCCCGTGGCAGGCATGGCTGCCGGTAATGGTTCGGGCTCGGGCTGCGGCTCGACGGCATGTTCGCTGGCCAACTCGTCCAGGTAACTATAGGCCGCAGAATCCATGTCCGGCTCGATATAGTCCTCGTCCAGCGGCGGTTCATCGTCGCGGTCCATACCGGACAGCGCGGCGTCGACTTGCTCGGGCGTTGGCTCGTGAACAGGTGCGGCAACCCACTCCGGCGCGTCAGGCACCACGCTGTCCGGGGTCGGCAGCGGCATGGGCGGTAAATCCGGCTGCTCACTGACGGTCTCGAGTACAGGCTCTGACGTGATCTCGTCTTCGATCACCGGCGCCGGGCGCTCATTCCAGGGCAAGTCGATTTCGGCTGCTGGCGGTGCTTCAGGGGCCACCCGCTCAGGCTCAGGAGCCCCAACCTCAGCCACCGGCGCAGCAGCTACTGCCACCGGAACAGGTTCTGCGCGCGGCGTAACGGCTGGCGCAGCAGCCGTCGAGCCCGCCACGGTGTTGGCGGAATCAACTGTGGCCTGGCTGATCCCCACTGGCTTTAGCGGCTGACTCGGCGCATCGCCGGTGTCCGCCGGGCGGAAGGCCAGCATTCGCAGCAAGACCATTTCAAAGCCACCACGCGGGTCTGGCGCCAACGGCAGATCGCGTCGGCCGATCAGGCCCATCTGGTAATAAAACTGAACGTCTTCGGCAGGCATCGCTTGCGCCAGCGCCAGCACCCGGTCGCGGTCGCCGTGACCGTTGTCGACGCCTTCAGGCAACGCCTGGGCAATTGCCACCCGGTGGAAAACGTTAAGGATCTCGGAAAGCACACCATTCCAGTCCGGGCCCTGCTCGGCCAAGTGCCGCACAGCCTCCAGCAGTGCCCGTGCATCACCCTGGATCAAGGCGTGCAACAGATCAAATACCTGGCCGTGATCCAGCGTGCCGAGCATCGCCCGCACATCCGTCGCCAACACTTTGCCCTCACCGAAGGCAATCGCCTGGTCGGTCAGGCTCATGGCGTCACGCATCGAACCATCTGCGGCACGGCCCAGCAGCCACAGTGCATCGTCTTCGAACGGCACGTTCTCGACACTCAACACATGGGTCAAATGCTCGACAACGCGCTCGGGGGTCATGTTTTTAAGCGAGAACTGCAGGCAGCGAGACAGAATCGTCGCCGGCAGCTTTTGCGGATCGGTGGTCGCCAAAATGAATTTGACGTAGGGCGGCGGCTCTTCGAGGGTTTTCAACAGCGCATTGAAGGAATGGCTGGAAAGCATGTGCACTTCGTCGATCAAGTAGACCTTGAAGCGCCCACGGCTTGGCGCGTACTGCACGTTGTCGAGCAGCTCTCGCGTGTCCTCGACCTTGGTCCGGCTCGCGGCGTCGATCTCGATCAGGTCGACAAAACGCCCCTCATCGATCTCGCGGCACACCGAACACGTCCCACACGGCGTCGAGGTGATACCTGTTTCACAGTTCAGGCATTTGGCGATGATCCGCGCAATGGTGGTCTTGCCGACGCCGCGCGTACCGGTAAACAGATAGGCGTGGTGCAGGCGCTGACTGTCCAGAGCGTTGATCAGAGCCTTGAGCACATGGGTCTGGCCGACCATTTCGCGGAACGAGCGCGGACGCCATTTACGTGCAAGAACCTGATAACTCATTGATAACCGTCGCGTCTGAAAAGCGGAAGGGGCTAATGCTAGCGGAGCAGGGGCAAAATTGCATCCGGTGCGCGCTTTTAACTGCACAGGCGCTCATGGCCAGGCATTTCAGGCGGACGTGAAAATACGTCGACCGAGCATTCAGCAGTCGAGATGTATAAAGGAGAAAATTTTGTTTTGGAGTAAAAACCCTGCGAATTGAGGGTTCTTAAAATGGAGGCAACCCCACCAGCCACACCCCGGCACACAATGTTCCCGCTGTGGCTGCTGCCTTCCGGCTCTGACCAGGTTCACGGGTAATCGTTGCGGAGGGACCGATAGGGTCACCATAACAACATCCGCCTAGCAGCGAACGGCGCCATTGTACCTATCTGACGAAAACTTACAACCGCTGCTTCAAGAATAAAAAAATGAATGGGTTCAAGTACTTGGATTCGGGCATGTATTTGGCTCAGTAGTCGCTGCCGAAGGCTGCGATGAAGCTCGCGCAGGCTACGAGGCAACGGATTGCTTCGCAACCCTTCGCAGCCTGCGGCAGCGACTACAGGTTTTGCAGCCGTTACAGGCTAATACCCTGCTCTTTGAGGAACGCTACAAACGCTTCTTCATCCAGCACCTTGAGACCCAGTTCATTGGCCTTGGTCAATTTGGACCCCGCCCCCGGCCCGGCCACGACGCAGTGGGTTTTGCCGGACACCGAGCCCGAGACTTTGGCGCCTAGGCTTTCCAGCTTTTCTTTGGCAACGTCGCGACTCATCAATTCCAGCGAGCCGGTCAGCACCCAGGTCTGCCCGGCCAGCGGCAAGCCTTCTACGGTTTTTTTCTCGCTCTGCCAATGCATGCCGAAGTCGCGCAGTTGCGCTTCGACGTCCAGCGCCAGTCGCGCATTGTCCGGGTTGTCGAAGAAGTCGCGCACAGCCTTGGCTTGCTTTTCAGGCAAGGCCTGACGCATGTCCAGCCAATCGGCGTTAATCACGCGCTCAAGGGTGTCAAATTTGTCGGCCAGCTTCTGCGCCCCGCCCGGCCCAACAGACGGAATGTGCAGCTTGTCGATCAACCCGCCCAAGGTCGCGCTGGCGGCAAATTCAGCGCCCAACTCACCTTGATCCTGCAATTGCAGACCGCGCTCCAGCAATTGACCAATCACTTGGCGGTTGTGATCATCGCTAAAGAAGCTGTGGATCTCGTGAGCCACTTCCAGGCCCACGTCCGGCAAGTACGTGAGCACTTGCGGCAACGCACGCTGCACGCGCTCCAGAGAGCCCAATGAGCGCGCCAGGACTTTGGCTGTCTCCTCGCCTACATCAGGAATACCCAATGCGTAGATAAAACGCGCCAGTGTCGGACGCTTGCTGTCGGCAATGGCCGCCAACAAGTTGTTGCTCGACAGCTCGGCAAAGCCTTCAAGGTCGACGATTTGCTCAAACGACAGGGTGTACAGGTCGGCCGGCGAACTCACCAGACCTTCATCGACCAACTGCTCAACGCTCTTTTCTCCAAGGCCTTCAATGTCCATCGCCCGTCGCGAGACGAAATGGATGATCGCCTGCTTCAATTGCGCACCACAGGCCAGCCGCCCGACGCAGCGGTACACGGCACCTTCGCTGACGGTTTCGCGACCCTTGCTGCGCTTGATCAATTGCGTGCGCTCGACGTGGGAGCCGCACACCGGGCAGTTTTGCGGGATGTGCACCGGGCGCGCGTTGTCAGGGCGCCGGTCGAGCACCACTTGCACCACCTGCGGGATCACATCTCCGGCACGGCGAATGATCACGGTGTCGTGAATCATCAGACCCAAGCGTGCCACTTCGTCCATGTTGTGCAACGTGGCATTAGACACGGTCACGCCCGCCACCTTGACTGGCTTCAGGCGTGCAACCGGAGTGACTGCCCCCGTTCGCCCGACCTGAAATTCAACATCCAGCAGTTCGGTCAGTTCTTCCATTGCCGGGAATTTATGGGCGATTGCCCAGCGCGGTTCACGGGCGCGAAAGCCCAGTTCGCGTTGCGAGGCCAGGCTGTTGACCTTGAACACCACGCCGTCGATTTCATACGCCAACGAGGCACGACGCTCACCAATGTCACGGTAGTAGTCCAGGCACTCGGCAATGCCTTTGGCCAGTTTCAACTCGTGACTGATGGGCATGCCCCACTGCTGCAACTGCTTGAGATTGCCAATGTGCGTGTCGGCAAACTCTTCAGAAACTTGCCCCAGCCCATAGCAGCAAAACTCCAGCGGACGGCTGGCGGTGATTTTCGAATCCAACTGGCGCAGGCTGCCAGCCGCTGCGTTACGCGGGTTGGCAAAGGTTTTGCCACCCGCCGCAAGCTGGGCTTCATTGAGGCGGTCAAAACCCGCCTTGGACATAAACACCTCGCCGCGCACTTCAAGTACCGCAGGCCAGCCGCTGCCCTGCAACTTGAGCGGGATATTGCGCACGGTGCGCACGTTGACGCTGATGTCTTCACCGGTGGTGCCATCACCTCGAGTCGCGCCGCGCACCAGAACGCCATCCTGATACAGCAAGCTGACAGCCAGACCGTCGAGCTTGGGCTCGCAGCTGTATTCAACTTCTGCACCGCCGCCGAACAGGTCGCCAGCCGGTAAATCCAGCCCCTCGCTGACACGCCGATCAAATTCGCGCATGTCGGTTTCATCAAACGCGTTGCCCAGGCTCAACATGGGCACTTCGTGACGCACTTGAGTAAAGGCCGACAACGCCGCACTGCCCACGCGCTGGGTCGGCGAATCTGCCGTCACCAGTTCCGGGTGCTCCGCTTCCAGGGCTTTAAGCTCACGAAACAGCCGGTCGTACTCGGCGTCCGGGATGCTCGGCTCGTCGAGTACGTGGTAGCGGTAGTTATGCTGATCCAGTTCAGCGCGCAGCTCTAAAATGCGGGTATTGGCGGCGGTCATGGGGGGTTTCTCTCACAAAGCAAATGAGCAGCCGAGGCTGCTCATGTGTTAATTCATAGTGCACTCAGCGGGAGCGATCACGCGGCCCCCACGGCTTTAGCGTTTTTGAGTCAGGGCACGACGCTCGAATTCGACGATGCGCTGGCGGTAATGCTCAATAGTCTGAGCCGTCAACACACTGCGCTGGTCGTCTTTGAGTTCGCCGTTGAGTTCCTGGGACAACTTGCGGGCCGCTGCCACCATCACATCAAACGCCTGCTTGGGATGACGCGGGCCTGGCAAGCCGAGGAAGAAGCTCACCGCTGGCGTGCTGAACAGATCGATGTCGTCCAGATCGAACACGCCCGGTTTGACGGCGTTGGCCATGGAGAACAGGACTTCGCCATTGCCGGCCATGCTTTCGTGACGGTGGAAAATATCCATCTCACCGAAACGCAAGCCGCTCTCAAGAATGTTCTGCAGCAGCGCCGGGCCTTTGAAACCTGCCGGGTCACGGCTGATAACGCTGATGACCAGCACTTCTTCGGTTGCAGGTGCAGGCTCTTTGTTTTCTGCCGCAGCCACCGCTGGCGTCTGACGCCCACGTGGCTTGGTTTCAACAGGGGCATCATCGTCACGCGCACTGAAGCTTGGACCGTCATCATCAAGATCGAGGTTGAGGTTCAAGTCACCCTGGCTTGGCTCACTGGCACGTTTACCGCGCTTGGAGGACTTCTCACGGGGCGGCATGCTTACCGATGGCAGGTCATGCTCATCGAGCTGCGGCTCTTTGTGATCCGGCGTATCCAAAACCCGTGACGGGCCTAACAGCTCGGCGCTGTTTTCCTCGTCGGGCACATTGGAAAAACTGCGGTCAAGACGAAACTTGAGCTTCCCTTTACCGCCACGCATACGACGCCAGCCGTCAAAAAGAATACCGGCGATGACCACTATGCCGATGACTATCAGCCACTCGCGCAGACCGATTTCCATGTAATCCCGTGCCCCTAAAAAAATGATTCTATGAAGAAGAGCCTAAAGCCCTTTAAAACGTGGCGCCAACTCTATGTTCTGAATGACGTTTTTCCACGTGCAAAAAAATTAGACGCTAAATTAACACGACCAAAGATAACTTTACACCGTCTGTCACCTTGAGTTAGGCCCATGTAGCCGATGACCTACACGTCTCATCAGCCAAATCTGTAGGGATTTTCTTACATGAAGAAAATTTTACCCCTACTTGCTTATAGCTCATGCATCGACCATTGCCATTGCTTCCTCAACATCAACCGCAACAAGACGTGAACAACCTGGCTCATGCATCGTCACCCCCATCAACTGATCAGCCATTTCCATGGCGATTTTGTTGTGGGTGATGTAGATGAATTGCACGGTCTGGGACATCTCTTTAACCAACCGCGCATAGCGCCCCACGTTCGCGTCATCAAGCGGTGCATCAACTTCGTCGAGCATGCAGAACGGCGCCGGATTGAGTTTAAAAATGGCAAAAACCAATGCCAGAGCCGTCAATGCCTTCTCACCACCGGACAGCAAATGAATCGTGCTGTTCTTTTTGCCCGGCGGCCTCGCCATGATCGTTACCCCTGTATCGAGTAAATCTTCGCCCGTCAGTTCCAAATAAGCGCTGCCGCCACCGAAAACTTTTGGGAAAAGTGCCTGTAATCCACCATTTATCTGATCAAAGGTGTCTTTGAAGCGACTGCGGGTTTCTTTATCAATCTTGCGAATAACGTTTTCCAGGGTGTCCAGTGCTTCGACCAGATCGGCATCCTGGGCATCCAGATAACGCTTACGCTCGGACTGCTGCTGGTATTCATCAATGGCCGCGAGGTTAATCGCACCCAAACGCTGAATGCGCGCAGCAATCCGCTCAAGTTCCTCTTCGGCCTGCTGCTCATTGAGTTCGTTACTCAATGTTGCCAGCACCCCGTGCAAGTCATAACCGTCTGCCAGCAACTGATCTTGCAAGGCCGTGCGCCGAACTGTCAGCGCCTGCCATTCCATACGCTGCTGCTCAAGCTGGCCACGAATCAGTTGAGACTGTTGCTCGGCCTGGTTGCGGCGCTTTTCAGCGTCGCGCAATTCACGGTCCGCATCTTCAAGAGCCAATTGCGCAACTTTAAGTTCCTCGTCAACGCTCAGGCGTTTATCCAGCAACTCTTCAAGTTTAAGGCGCAGCTCTTCAAGAGGGGCTTCGCCCTCCTCCAGATTGAGGGTGAGCTGCTCACGCTTTTCAGCGAGCCGCTCAGATTGCAGCTCCAGCCGCTCCAGCGCCTGACGGGTCGAATCGTGCTGCGCCCTGAGTGAGCCCAGGCGAACGGCCAATTGGTGGGCGTGATCCTTGTGCTGACGGGCTTCTTGACGCACCCGATCAAGGCGTTCGCGCAAGCTGTCGCGTTGAGCCAGTAGCAGTTCGCGCTGCTCGGTGTCAGTGGCCATCGCATCCAGCGCTTGCTGCAAGTTCAGGCGCGCCTCACCAACGTGCTCATGCTCCAGCGCACGTTGCTCGCTGAGCTCGGCCAGCTCTTCGTCAAGCCGCCGACGGCGCAAGGTCAACTGCTCGACCTTGGCTTTACTGGCAGACAGCTTGGCTTTGATCTCGCCTTGTTGGCGGGCTTCGTCCTGCAAGCGGCGACGAACTTGCTCACGCGCGTCTTCTTGAGCGACTTGCTGCTCACGCAAGCGTTGCAACTGATCCTCAAGGGTCGCCAAAGTCGCTTCACGCTCTTCGCGCTCAATCCCCAGACGCTGGATTTCCTGGCCGCGGGCCAACACGCCGCTTTCGGCTTCACTGGCGCGGCGCACACGCAAAAAGTTGCGCCCGACCCAATAACCGTCACGGCTGATCAGGCTTTGGCCGTCGGCCAGTTGCCCGCGCGCTGCCAGTGCCTGTTCAAGGGTTTCGACCGGTTTGACCTGCCCCAGCCAAGGCGCCAAGTCAAAATCGGCTTCGACTTTGTCCAGCAAACTGCCCGCGATGCGGCTCGCGGTGGCGTCGGCGCTGAACAGGCGTAAATCACCTTGGGCAAAGCCCGCCAGATCCACTTGGGAAAAATCATCCACCAACACGGCCTGGAGGTCGGCACCCAGCACCGTTTCGACCGCAAGCTCCCATCCGGCTTCAACCCGCAGGCCTTCCGCCAGACGTGGACGCTCAGCCAATTGCTGCTCACGCAGCCATTCGCCTGCACCGGCGCCAGGGTCCAACGCGGCTTGCTGCAGCGCTTCAAGGGAAGCCAGACGACCGTTAAGCCGCTGCAACTCGCCCTGAGCCTGCTGCTGGTTTTGCGTGGCTTGCTGCAAGTCGTGACGCACTTGCTCAAGACGCTCGATCACCTGTTCTTCGCTGGCTTGCAACTCTTCTTGGGTCAGTTCGCTGGTCGCCAGCAACTCGCTCAGTTCAAGGATCGCTGCATCTTCCGGGTCTGCGGCGAGCAAGGCACGCTCTTCGGCCAAACGACGCTGGCGTTCAGCCACACGCTCCATGCTGGTTTCCAACTGCTGGATACGCGCTTGCAGGACTTCGGATTGGCGTTGCGGCTCAGCCGAGCGCAGGTTGAAAGCATCCCACTGCTCTTGCCAGGCATGCATGGTGACTTCGGATTCTTCGAGCGCAGCAGCCGACTCTTCAGCGGCGGCGCTGGTCAGTTCCTGCTCGGGCACCAACATGTCGAGCTCTTCACCCAGCGTGGCCAGCATCGTGCGGTCATGCCCCAGGTGCGACTCGGTTTCAAGACGCGAGCGCTCGGCTTCGCGCAAGTCGTCTTGTAACTGACGCAAACGTTGCTGGCCGTGCTGGATGCTTTGTTCGACGCGGGCGATGTCGCCGCCCACTGAATAGAAGCGCCCTTGCACCAAATTGAAGCGTTCTGACAGGTCGTGATGCCCGTCACGCAGGCGTTCGATGCTGGCATCGGCATTGCGCTGCTCAGCGACCAACGCTTCAAAACTGACTTCTTGATCGCCAATGATCGTTTCGCGCTGCCCCACCTGCTCGTTCAGGGCTTGCCAACGCAACGCGGACAACTGCGCCTTGAGCTGACGCTCTTCGGCTTTGTATTCCTGGTACTTCTCGGCGGCCTGGGCCTGACGGTGCAGACGCTCAAGCTGTCGACCCAACTCTTCACGCAAGTCGGTAAGGCGCGCGAGGTTTTCGTGGGTGCGACGAATCCGGTTTTCGGTCTCGCGACGCCGCTCCTTGTACTTGGAGATGCCGGCCGCTTCTTCGATAAAGTTGCGCAGGTCTTCGGGCTTGGACTCGATCAGCTTGGAGATCATGCCCTGCTCGATGATCGAGTAGCTGCGCGGCCCCAGGCCGGTGCCGAGGAAAATATCGGTGATGTCACGACGACGGCACTTGGTGCCGTTGAGGTAATAGGTGGTCTGGCTGTCGCGGGTCACCTTACGGCGGATGGAGATCTCGGCGTAGGCCGCATATTCGCCCAGCAACGTACCGTCGGAGTTATCAAATACCAGTTCAATGCTGGCCTGACTCACGGGTTTACGGCTGGTGGAGCCGTTGAAGATGACGTCAGTCATCGACTCGCCGCGCAGGTTTTTGGCCGAGCTTTCGCCCATTACCCAACGCACGGCGTCGATAATGTTCGACTTGCCGCAACCGTTGGGGCCAACCACGGCCGCCATATTGCTCGGAAAGTTAACCGTGGTCGGGTCAACGAAGGATTTGAAGCCCGCCAGTTTGATGCACTTGAGACGCACGTTCAGGCAACCGTCAAGGCAGACAACACCAGGTCACAGCTGCGCTGAGCATATCGGCTCAGTACGACACGAATTTGCGATAAGTCACGCGCCAGAACAGCCTCAAGCAGCTCTGCGAACAGCGCCAGAAACTCGCTCATCTCGGCCTTGCGTTGCTCCAGTGCCAGGTAATAGGCACGGCTCATGGCCGGGTGCAGGTTTTCGACGGTTTCTTGCAGATACGGGTTATCGGCAAACGGGTAGGCAGCGCGCATCACGTTGAAGCTGTCTTCAACAAAGGCGCTGATGTCCTGGCGCTCGTAGCTGTCGACCAGACGCTGCTGGATTTGCAGGAAAGGCCCCAGGTCAGACGGCGCTGTCCAGCGCTGCGCAACGGCATTGCCGAGCAGGATGTACATCTCGCTCATCAACGTGCACAGGCTCTGCACCTTGTGCGCAGTGAGCTCGGTGACATGCGCGCCACGCCGTGGAAGGATCGCGATCAAGTGTCGACGCTCCAGGATCAACAACGCTTCGCGCACAGAGCCGCGGCTGACATTGAGCGCCAGCGTTACCTTCTGTTCTTGAATGCGTTCTCCAGGCTTGAGCTCGCCACGAATAATCCGCTCAGCGAGGTGGTGAGCTATTTGCTCGGCGAGGCTATCCGGCGCCTTGAACGTCATGTTGTACCTTCAAAATCTTCGATCAGTGCAGGCGGCGGAGTGTAACGCACTTGCGCGGTGCAAGCAGAGTGTCTCGGGCGCCGAATGTGGCACGAAATAAGCAAATAAATCGTGTTGTGATCAGTCACCGGGATGACTCACTGGCATTTCTTGACCCTGAAGTCAGCAATGACTAGATTCAATTCATCCCGCCCGATAAAAATAGTGCAGTGCGAGGCCGCCCGTGATCCAGTTTTTAATTAATCAGACGCTACGCACTGAACATGCACTGGACCCCAACCTCACCGTACTTAATTACCTGCGTCAGCACCTGCACAAACCCGGCACCAAGGAAGGTTGTGCCAGCGGTGATTGCGGCGCCTGCACAGTGGTTATTGGTGAGTTGCATACCGACGAGCAAGGCACTGAAGGCCTGCGCTATCGCAGCCTGAATGCCTGCCTGACCTTCGTTTCGGCCTTGCATGGCAAGCAGTTAATCAGCGTCGAAGACCTCAAGCACCAGGGCCAGCTCCACAGCGTGCAGCAGGCGCTGGTCGACTGCCACGGCTCGCAATGCGGCTTTTGCACACCCGGCTTTGTCATGTCGTTGTTTGCCCTGCAAAAAAACAGCCCTGAGGCCAACCACCAGCAGGCCCACGAAGCACTGGCCGGCAACCTCTGCCGCTGCACCGGCTATCGACCGATTCTGGCCGCCGCGGCGCAAGCCTGCCACTCAGTGCCTGCGGACCAATTTGATGCACAACACGGCGCGACCTTGGCCAAGCTCAAGGCCATCCGCCCCGTCGGCGCCAGCGAACTGAATAACGGCGACAACCGTTGCCTGCTGCCGCTTACGCTTGACGAGCTGGCCCGTGCCTATGCAGCGCATCCCCAGGCGCGCCTGCTGGCGGGCGGGACCGACCTGGCGCTGGAGGTCACGCAACTTCACCGCAGCCTGCCGGTGATGATTGCTCTCGGGCAGATTGCCGAGCTAAAGCGCATCGAACGCTTTGCCGATCGCCTCGAAATCGGCGCTGCAGTGACGCTCGCGGATGTTTACCACACGCTCAACGCCGAATACCCGGACTTCGGTGAGCTGTTACAGCGTTTTGCTTCGCTGCAAATTCGCAACCAGGGCACCTTGGGCGGCAACATCGGCAACGCTTCGCCCATTGGTGATTCGCCACCTCTGCTGATTGCCCTCGGCTCACAACTGGTTTTACGCAAAGGGGCTACACGTCGCACGCTGGCGCTGGAAGATTACTTTCTGGACTACCGGGTGACCGCCCAAGCTGAAGGCGAATTCATCGAGAAAATCGTCATCCCGCGCGCCAAGGCCAGCCATTTTTTTCGCGCCTATAAAATCTCCAAGCGTCTTGATGACGACATCAGCGCCGTGTGCGCTGCGTTCAATCTGCACATCGAAAACGGCGTGGTGATCGACGCCCGCATAGCCTTCGGCGGCATGGCAGGCACGCCCAAACGCGCCAGCGCCTGCGAGGCGGTCTTGCACAACGCGCCCTGGAACAACGCAACGGTGCAGCGAGCCTGCAACGCCTTCTCGCAGGATTTCAGCCCGCTCTCGGACTTTCGCGCCAGCAAGGAATACCGCTTGCTGTGCGCGCAAAACCTGTTGCGCAAATACTTTATCGAACAGCAAACCCCGGACCTTCAAACGCGGGTAACGGCTTATGTCTAACTCTCACGCGATCGAAATGTCCCAGGCTGAACTGAGCGCCCTGTTTGCCCAGGATTTGAAAACCGGTGTGGGCCGCAGCGTCAAACATGACAGCGCAGATAAACATGTGTCGGGCGAGGCACAGTACATCGATGACCGGCTGGAATTCCCCAACCAGTTGCACGTGTACGCGCGTTTGTCTGACCGAGCCCACGCACGCATCATCCGCATCGATACCGCGCCCTGCTATGCCTTTGCCGGTGTGCGACGGGTGATCACCCACGAGGACATCCCCGGCCTCAAAGACATCGGCCCGCTGTTGCCGGGCGATCCGTTATTGGCCATCGATACCGTGGAGTTTTTCGGGCAGCCGGTACTAGCGGTGGCCGCCAGCGACCTGGACACCGCCCGCAAGGCAGCAATGGCGGCCGTGATCGAGTACGAAGACCTTGAGCCAGTACTTGATGTCGTAGAAGCACTGCGCAAAAAACACTTTGTGCTCGACAGCCATACTCACCAACGTGGCGACGCCAGCACCGCGCTGAGACAGGCCACCCATCGGCTGCAAGGTCGACTGCACATCGGTGGGCAAGAGCATTTTTACCTTGAAACACAGATCTCTTCAGTCATGCCCACTGAAGACGGCGGCATGATCGTGTATTGCTCAACCCAGCACCCGACCGAGATCCAGAAGCTGGTGTCCGAAGTGCTGGGCGTACCGATGAATAAAGTCGCGGTAGACATGCGCCGCATGGGCGGCGGCTTTGGTGGCAAAGAGACCCAAGCGGCCAGCCCCGCGTGCTTGTGTGCGGTGGTTGCGCACCTGACCGGGCAACCAACCAAGATGCGCCTGCCACGAAGCGAAGACATGCAGATGACCGGCAAGCGTCACCCTTTTTATATCGAGTACGACGTCGGCTTCGATGACAACGGGCGGCTGCAAGGTATCCAACTGGACCTGGCGGCCAACTGCGGCTACTCGCCCGACTTGTCAGGGTCCATTGTTGACCGCGCCATGTTTCACGCCGACAACGCGTATTACTTGGGCGATGCCACAATCCATGGGCACCGCTGCAAAACCAACACGGCCTCCAATACGGCGTATCGCGGCTTCGGCGGCCCGCAAGGCATGGTCGCCATTGAGGAGGTCATGGACCGGATTGCCCGGCATTTGCACCTGGACCCGCTGGCGGTGCGCAAGGTCAATTACTACGGCAAAACCGAGCGCAACGTGACTCACTATTACCAACCCGTGGAGCACAACTTGCTCCATGAAATGACCGCCGATCTCGAAGCCAGCAGCCAATACGCGCAGCGCCGTGCAGCGATCATAGCCTTCAACGCCAGCAGCCCGATCCTGAAAAAAGGCCTGGCCCTCACCCCGGTCAAATTCGGCATTTCGTTCACTGCCAGCTTTCTCAACCAGGCCGGAGCGCTGATACACATTTACACCGATGGCAGCATTCACTTGAACCACGGCGGCACAGAAATGGGCCAGGGCCTGAATATCAAGGTCGCGCAAGTGGTGGCCGAGGTGTTTCAGGTGGAAGTCGACCGCGTGCACATCACCGCCACTCATACCGAGAAAGTGCCCAACACCTCACCCACGGCGGCCTCCAGCGGGGCAGACCTGAATGGCAAGGCAGCGCAAAATGCGGCTCAAACCATCAAGCAGCGATTGATTGAGTTTGCCGCAGAAAAGTACCAGGTCAGCGCCCAGGACGTGGTGTTCCATAACGGATTGGTACGCATCGGTGAACAGATTCTGAATTTTGCAGCACTGATCCAGCAGGCCTACTTCGGCCAAGTCTCGCTCTCCAGTACCGGCTATTACAAAACCCCAAAGATCTTTTACGACCGCAGCCAGGCCCGTGGCCGGCCGTTTTACTACTACGCTTTTGGGGTTGCCTGCGCAGAGGTGATCGTCGACACCCTGACCGGGGAATACAAAATGTTGCGTACCGACATCCTGCATGACGTGGGCGCCTCGCTGAACCCGGCCATTGATGTGGGCCAGGTTGAAGGCGGCTATGTGCAGGGCGTGGGCTGGCTGACCAGCGAAGAACTGGTATGGAACGCCAAGGGCAAGCTGCTGACCAGCGGCCCGGCCAGCTACAAGATCCCGGCGGTGGCCGACATGCCATTGGATCTGCGGGTGAAATTGGTCGAAAACCGCAAAAACCCGGAAGACACGGTGTTCCATTCCAAAGCCGTGGGCGAGCCGCCCTTTATGCTCGGTATTGCCGCGTGGTGCGCGATAAAAGACGCGGTCGCGAGCCTCGCCGATTATCGCGTGCAACCGGCTATTGATACGCCTGCCACGCCGGAACGGGTGTTGTGGGGCTGTGAGCAGATGCGTCGACACGTCGCGGGAGATAAGCATGAATGACTGGATCCGCGCACTGGCCGATTTGCAGCAACAGGGTGAACCGAGCGTACTGGTCACGCTTATCGAAGAACAAGGCTCAACACCGCGAAATGCGGGGGCAAAGATGCTGATCAGCGCCAGTCAGGTCTACGACACCATCGGTGGCGGCCATCTGGAATTCAAAGCCATGCACATCGCCCGCGATATGCTCACAGCCCGCTCGCAGGGGCCGCATGTGCAGCGTTTCAGCCTCGGCGCCAGCCTTGGCCAATGCTGCGGCGGCGTGGCGGTGCTGCTGTTTGAAACCATGGGCCAGGTGCAAGCACACATAGCCGTGTTCGGCGCCGGGCATGTCGCCCGCGCACTGGTGCCCCTGCTGGCCAGCCTGCCCTGCCGCGTGCGCTGGATTGATTCACGGGAGCAAGAATTCCCGGCATTGATACCGGCCGGGGTACGCAAAATAGTCTGTGAAGACCCGGTCGATGAAATCAATACGCTGCCAGCGGGTTGCTACTGCATCGTCATGACGCATAATCACGCTCTGGACCTGGAACTCAGCGCCGCCCTGCTCAAACGCAACGACTTTGCCTACTTCGGCTTGATTGGCTCAAAAACCAAGCGCATGAAGTTTGAACATCGTCTGCGTGAGCGCGGCATCAGCGCCGCGCCTTTGCAGCGTATGCGCTGCCCGATGGGCTTAAATGAGGTGAAGGGCAAGCTACCGATTGAAATCGCGATCTCCATCGCCGGCGAAATTATCGCCACTTATAACGCCCACTTCGGCCAGCACACTGCCTGCGCCGAACCGATTGGCGCTGAACCCCTTACACAATTGGTGGCGTCTTCGCGACGCAGCCATGCCACGCACTGAGAGTTGTTATGACCTGTAAAGCCTACCGCGCCGCCATTCTGCACAGCATCGCCGACCCTGCCGAAGTCGGGATAGAGGCCTCCTACGAGTATTTTGAAGATGGCCTGCTGGTGGTCGAGGACGGCAAAATCACCGCGCTGGGCAATGCCCTGGACCTGCTCGAGACGTTACCTGCCGACACTGACATTACCTTCTACAGCGATGCGCTGATCACCCCGGGCTTTATCGACACCCATATCCATTTCCCACAGACCGGAATGATTGGCGCCTACGGCGAGCAGCTGCTCGACTGGCTGAACACCTACACGTTCCCGTGCGAAAACCAGTTCGCCGACAAGGCACATGCCGAGAAAGTCGCGGATATTTTCCTGAAAGAGCTACTACGCAACGGCACAACCACGGCCCTGGTCTTCGGCAGTGTGCACCCGCAATCGGTAGATGCCCTGTTCGAAGCCGCACAACGTCTGGACCTGCGCCTAATCGCAGGCAAAGTCATGATGGACCGCAATGCACCGGACTACCTGACAGACACTGCCGAATCGGGCTACAACGACAGCAAGGCGCTGATCGAACGCTGGCATGGTCAAGGCCGCTTGCACTACGCCGTGACCCCGCGTTTCGCGCCGACCAGCACACCAGAACAATTAACCCTGGCGGGCAAGTTGTTGAGCGAATACCCGGACGTGTATTTGCACACCCACATCAGCGAGAACCTTCAGGAAATCGAGTGGGTCAAATCGCTGTTCCCGGAGCGCAAAGGCTATCTGGACGTGTACGACCATTACCAACTCTTGGGCGAACGCTCGGTCTTTGCTCACGGCGTGCACCTGTGCGATGAAGAATGCGCGCGCCTGGCTGAAACTGGCTCCGCCGTGGCCTTCTGCCCGACGTCCAATCTGTTTTTGGGCAGCGGCCTGTTCAACTTGCCGATGGCCGAAAAGCACAAGCTCAATGTTGGCCTGGGTACCGACGTAGGCGCCGGGACAAGCTTCTCGCTGCTCAACACCTTGAACGAAGCCTACAAGGTGATGCAACTGCAAGGCGCACGCCTCAACCCGTTCAAGTCGCTGTATTTGGCCACCTTGGGGGGCGCACGGGCACTGCGCCTGGAAGACAAGATCGGCACCCTGAAACCGGGTACCGACGCAGACTTTGTGGTACTGGACTACAACGCTACGCCGCTGATGAGCTATCGCCTGCAACAATCCAAAGACATCGCCGATACGTTGTTTGTGTTGATGACTTTGGGTGACGACCGCACGGTTGAGCAGACTTACGCAGCAGGGAACCTGGTGCATCAGCGTTAAAGGACTGGCAAAGACACTTGTAGTCGCTGACGAGGGACGAGGCTGCGATGCGGGCCGCAGGACCGCCTTATGGGGCCGCTTCGCAACCCATCGCAGCCTCGTGCCT
>NZ_JASCPQ010000048.1:0-38439 GCF_029959305.1 Pseudomonas sp. PS01297 | reverse complement strand
AAAGATCGCGAGGCGAGCTCGCTCCTACGGGATGTGTGGTTAAGCGGTTGCCGACTCCAGGAAGTCCTGGGCAAAGCGCTGCAACACGCCGCCCGCTTCGTAGATCGACACTTCTTCAGCCGTGTCCAGGCGGCAAGTCACCGGCACCTCTACACGCTCGCCATTTTTACGGGTAATCACCAGCGTCAGCGTGGCACGCGGGGTGCGTTCGCCGATCACGTCGTAGGTCTCACTGCCGTCGATGTGCAAGGTTTTGCGGTTGGTGCCCGGCATAAACTCCAGCGGCAACACGCCCATGCCCACCAGGTTGGTGCGGTGAATGCGCTCAAACCCTTCGGCGGCAATCGCCTCCACACCCGCCAGGCGTACGCCCTTGGCGGCCCAGTCGCGGGACGAACCCTGACCATAGTCGGCACCGGCAATAATGATCAGCGGCTGCTTGCGCTCCATGTACGTTTCAATCGCTTCCCACATACGCATCACCTGGCCTTCCGGCTCAAGGCGGGTTAACGAACCCTGCTTGACCTTGCCGTCCTCGATGACCATTTCGTTGAACAGTTTCGGGTTGGCAAAGGTCGCACGCTGGGCGGTCAGGTGGTCGCCACGGTGGGTGGCATAGGAGTTGAAGTCGACTTCCGGCAAGCCCATTTTCGCCAGATATTCACCGGCGGCGCTGTCGAGCATGATGGCGTTGGACGGCGACAAGTGGTCGGTGGTGATGTTGTCCGGCAGCACGGCCAACGGGCGCATGCCCTTGAGCGGCCGCGCACCGGCCAGCGCCCCTTCCCAGTACGGCGGGCGGCGGATATAGGTGCTTTGCGGGCGCCAGTCGTACAGCGGCTCGACTTTCGGGCCGGTGTCTTCGTGAATGGCGAACATCGGAATGTACACCTGGCGGAACTGCTCCGGTTTCACCGAGGCCTTGACCACGGCGTCGATTTCTTCGTCAGTCGGCCAGATGTCTTTCAGGCGGATTTCGTTGCCCTGGGCGTCCAGACCCAACACGTCTTTTTCGATGTCAAAACGAATGGTCCCGGCAATCGCATAAGCCACTACCAGCGGCGGCGAGGCCAGGAACGCCTGCTTGGCGTACGGGTGAATGCGCCCGTCAAAGTTGCGGTTCCCCGACAGCACGGCTGTGGCATAGAGATCACGGTCGATGATTTCTTGCTGAATCACCGGGTCCAGCGCCCCGGACATGCCGTTGCAGGTGGTGCAGGCAAACGCCACAACGCCAAAGCCCAGTTGCTCCAGCTCGTCAGTCAGGCCCGCTTCATCCAGGTACAGCGCCACGGTTTTCGAGCCCGGCGCCAGCGACGACTTGACCCACGGTTTGCGGGTCAGCCCCAGTTTATTGGCGTTGCGAGCCAGCAACCCGGCGGCAATCACGTTGCGCGGGTTGCTGGTGTTGGTGCAACTGGTGATCGCAGCGATGATCACTGCGCCATCGGGCATTTGCCCCGGCACTTCATCCCACTGCCCGGCGATGCCTTTGCTCGCCAGATCGCTGGTCGCTACCCGCGCATGCGGGTTGCTTGGGCCGGCCATGTTGCGCACCACCGACGACAAGTCAAAGCTTAGGTTGCGCTCGTACTGCGCACCCTTGAGGCTGTCGGCCCACAGGCCGTTGACCTTGGCGTAGTGCTCCACCAACTGCACTTGCTGGTCTTCGCGGCCAGTCAGTTTGAGGTAATCGATGGTTTGTTGGTCGATGTAGAACATCGCCGCCGTGGCGCCGTATTCCGGGGCCATGTTGGAAATAGTCGCGCGGTCGCCCAAGGTCAGCGCCGCAGCGCCTTCGCCATAGAACTCCAGCCAGGCGCCGACCACTTTTTGCTTGCGCAGGAACTCGGTCAGCGCCAGCACCATGTCGGTGGCGGTGATGCCCGGTTGCAGCTTGCCGGTCAGCTCAACGCCGACGATTTCTGGCAGGCGCATCCACGAGGCTCGACCGAGCATCACGCTTTCGGCTTCGAGGCCGCCGACGCCGATGGCGATTACGCCCAACGAGTCGACGTGCGGGGTGTGGCTGTCGGTGCCGACGCAAGTGTCGGGGAAGGCTACGCCGTCACGCACCTGAATCACCGGAGACATTTTCTCCAGGTTGATCTGGTGCATGATGCCGTTGCCCGGCGGGATCACGTCGACGTTTTTAAAGGCTTTTTTGGTCCACTCGATAAAGTGGAAACGGTCTTCGTTGCGGCGGTCTTCGATGGCGCGGTTCTTTTCAAACGCCTCGGGGTCGTAACCGCCACATTCTACGGCCAGCGAGTGGTCGACAATCAGTTGGGTCGGCACCACCGGGTTGACTTGCGCCGGGTCGCCGCCTTGTTGGGCGATTGCATCACGCAGGCCTGCGAGGTCAACCAGAGCGGTTTGGCCAAGGATGTCATGGCACACCACACGCGCCGGGAACCAGGGAAAATCGAGGTCGCGCTTGCGCTCAATCAATTGGCTCAGGGAGGCATTTAACGTGGCCGGATCGCAACGCCGCACCAGGTTTTCGGCCAGCACGCGCGCGGTATAAGGCAGTGTGTCGTAGGCACCGGGGGTGATCGCATCGACCGCCGCACGGGTGTCGAAGTAATCCAGCCGGGTGCCCGGCAGCGTTTTACGAAATTCAGTATTCATGGTGCGGGACTCGATCACGGTAATGACAAAAAAGAGTGACGGCGTAGCGCTCATGTGGGAGCGGGCTTGCCCGCGAAAGCATCGACACGGTCTTGCGAAAGACCGAGGTAGCCGAATCGCGAGCAAGCCCGCTCCCACTTTTAGTCAACAGCTGCCATCAACTCCCTCATTCAGCGACGCTCGATTGGCACGAACTTGCGCTGTTCAACGCCGATGTACTCGGCGCTTGGACGGATGATGCGGTTGTTGGCGCGCTGTTCGAACACGTGTGCCGCCCAGCCGGTCAGGCGCGAGCAGACAAAGATCGGGGTAAACAGCTTGGTCGGGATGCCCATGAAGTGGTACGCCGAGGCATGGTAGAAGTCGGCGTTGGGGAACAGTTTCTTTTGCTCCCACATGGTTTTGTCGATGGCTTCGGACACCGGGAACAGCACGGTGTCGCCCACTTCTTCAGCCAGCTTTTTCGACCAGCCCTTGATCACCTCGTTACGCGGGTCGCTGTCTTTGTAGATCGCGTGACCAAAGCCCATGATCTTGTCTTTGCGCGCCAGCATGCCGAGGGTGCCCTCGACGGCGTCTTCAGCCGAGGCAAAGCGCTCGATCATTTCCATGGCCGCTTCGTTAGCACCGCCGTGCAGCGGGCCGCGCAGCGAGCCGATGGCCGCAGTGATGCACGAATACAGATCGGACAGCGTCGATGCACAGACACGGGCGGTGAAGGTTGAGGCATTGAACTCGTGTTCGGCATAGAGGATCAGCGACACGTTCATCACTTTGACGTGCAACTCGCTCGGCTTTTTGCCGTGCAGCAGGTGCAGGAAGTGACCGCCAATCGACGCTTCATCGCTCACGCACTCGATGCGCTTGGCGTCGTGGCTGAAGCGGTACCAGTAGCACATGATCGCCGGGAAGGCGGCCAGCAGGCGGTTGGTCTTGTCCAACTGCTCGGAGAAGTCTTTCTCCGGCTCCAAATTGCCCAGAAACGAGCAACCGGTGCGCATCACGTCCATCGGGTGGGCGTCTGCGGGGATGCGTTCCAGCACTTCTTTCAGCGCTTGCGGCAAGTCGCGCAGGGTTTTCAGCTTGGCGGTGTAGTCAGCCATCTGGGGTTTAGTCGGCAGTTCGCCGTACAGCAGCAGGTAAGCCACTTCTTCGAACTGGGCATCGGCTGCCAGTTCACGCACGTCATAACCCCGATAAGTGAGGCCGGCGCCTTCCTGACCGACCGTCGACAGGGCTGTTTGCCCGGCCACCTGGCCACGTAATCCGGCACCGCTCAATACTTTTGCTTCGGCCATTGCGCTCTCCAATCTTGAATTTGTTAGGGATTCGGCAAGTCTTTGTACATACCTCTGTGGGAGCGGGCTTGCTCGCGATTCAGGCAACACGGTTTGCCTGAATCATTGCGCAGAACCCATCGCGAGCAAGCCCGCTCCCACACGTGTTATTTCTTCGCTGCAAACAGCGCGTCGAGCTTCTGCTCAAATTCGTGGTAGTTGATGGCGTCGTACAGTTCCATGCGGGTTTGCATGGTGTCGATCACGTTTTGCTGGGTACCGTCGCGGCGGATGGCGCCGTAGACGTTCTCTGCTGCCTTGTTCATCGCCCGGAACGCCGACAGCGGGTACAGCACCAGCGAGACATCAACGCTAGCCAATTGCTCGGTGGTGTACAGCGGCGTCGCGCCGAACTCGGTGATGTTGGCCAGAATCGGCGCCTTGACCCGGTCGGCAAACAGTTTGTACATCTCAAGCTCGGTGATGGCTTCCGGGAAGACCATGTCGGCACCGGCTTCAACACATGCCGCCGCACGCTCAAGCGCCGACTCCAGGCCCTCGACCGCCAGCGCATCGGTGCGCGCCATGATCACGAAGCTGTCATCGGTACGCGCATCCACCGCGGCTTTAATACGGTCGATCATTTCTTGCTGCGAAACGATCTCTTTGTTCGGGCGATGACCGCAACGCTTGGCGCCGACCTGATCTTCGATATGAATGGCCGCAGCGCCAAACTTGATCATCGACTTGACCGTGCGCGAAACGTTGAAGAACGACGAGCCAAAGCCCGTGTCCACGTCCACCAGCAGCGGCAGGTCACACACGTCAGTGATACGGCGCACGTCCGTCAGCACGTCGTCCAGGCCGGTAATGCCCAGGTCCGGCACGCCCAG
This sequence comes from Pseudomonas sp. PS01297, assembly GCF_029959305.1. NCBI lineage: Bacteria > Pseudomonadati > Pseudomonadota > Gammaproteobacteria > Pseudomonadales > Pseudomonadaceae > Pseudomonas > Pseudomonas sp. PS01297. The sequence continues at coordinate 33,638 of NZ_JASCPQ010000048.1, read as the reverse complement.
CGAACCCGCGGCGACACCGCCACCCGACAGATAAATCGCCTTGAAACCGGCACGCTTGGCCAGCAGTGCGTGGTTGGCGTTGATCGCACCGACGACTTGCAACGGGTGTTCGCTGGCGACTGCATCACGGAAACGCTGGCCTGGACTGTTTTTATTGCTCATGACTCACCTCGTGGAGTGGCTGTCTGCTGGGCGCTGTCTTGGTAGTGACGCGCGATATTGCGTTTGGAAGCGCCGATGTGGCGGCGCATCAACAACTCGGCCAGTTCGCCGTCGCGATCGGCAATGGCATCGAGAATCCGGTGGTGCTCGGCAAACGCCTGGTGCGGGCGGTTGGGGGTGGCGGAAAACTGGATGCGGTACATGCGCACCAGTTGATACAACTCACCGCAGAGCATCTGGGTCAGCGTGCGATTGCCGCTGCCTTGAATAATCTTGTAATGAAAATCAAAGTCGCCTTCTTGCTGGTAGTACCCGACACCCGCCTGAAACGCCTCATCGCGCTCATGGGTTTCGAGCACCTGGCGCAACTCGGCGATATCTTCATCGCTCATGCGCTCGGCTGCCAAACGGCAGGCCATGCCTTCAAGGGACTCGCGGATTTCGTAGAGTTCGATCAGCTCGGCATGGCTCAATGAGACCACGCGGGCGCCGACATGCGGGACGCGCACCAGTAAACGCTGGCCTTCTAGCCGATGAATCGCCTCACGCAAGGGGCCACGGCTGATGCCGTAGGTGCGCGCCAGTTCAGGCTCGGAGATCTTGCTGCCCGGGGCGATTTCGCCTTTGACAATGGCCGCCTGAATGCGTCGAAAGACGTTCTCGGACAAGGTTTCCGAGTCATCCTGGGCAACCAGGGACGGCTCCAGTGCTTGCTGCATATTGTCGACACCTTCGAAATCAATAGCGCCAAAACTAGCCATTTAAGCGCTATCAGTCAAAGGATAAATGCAGATTGTCGACAATCGCCGAATAAGACCTTGGTGTAATCGACATCACTTACCGCCCGCGCAGACGGCGCGAACGCTGGCGCCATAAAACCATCATGTTAGAATGCCCGCCGCATCCGTCCTGCCCCCATCCATCGGGCAGCCGCACGAGGAAACTTGCATCGTTGCCAGTCGCCTTGAACTGAAGATTGCAAGAGATCACGCCTCAATTTATGAAATTCATCACCCTCTTCACCTTTCTATGTCTGCTGTCGCTGCCGGGCCTGAGCCTTGGCGGCGAAAAAACCGTGTACGGCCTGAATGAATACGCCGAACTGGCAGGGATTGACCTGCTGGTTGCAGCCAAACTCGACACCGGCGCCAAAACCGCCTCGCTGAGCGCCCGCGACATCAAACGTTTTAAACGTGATGGTGAAAGCTGGGTGCGCTTTTACCTGGCCATCGACGATGCCCACAGCCACCCCATCGAACGCCCGCTGGCCCGCGTGAGCAAGATCAAACGCCGCTCGGGTGACTACGACCCGCAGGCCGACAAGAACTACACCTCGCGCCCGGTCATCAGCCTGGAAATTTGTATGGGCAAGGCTTTACGCACCATCGAAGTGAACTTGACCGACCGAAGTGCGTTCCAATACCCGCTGTTGATTGGCTCCGAAGCGCTAAAACGCTTTGATGCGCTGGTCGACCCCAGTCTTAAATACGCTGCTGGCAAACCTGCCTGCGTCGCTAACGCTCAAATCGCAGAGTAATTGAAATGCGCGCTCTTACCCTTCACCTGAAAATCTTGATCACCATTCTGTTGGTGTTGGGCATTTCAATTACCGCCTACCAGATTTTCGTCATCGGCATCCCTGTGACCGAAGACGCGACCGACGACCTGTGGAACATCGACGCCAAAGTCGAGTTCGTGGCCAACGCCAAAGATCCGGTCAAGATCCAGATGTTCGTCCCGCCGCTTAACCGCGATTACGTCAGCCTCAATGAGAGCTTTATCTCGAACAACTACGGGGTCAGCGTCAACCGCGTCGACGGCAACCGCAAGGTCACCTGGTCGGCACGCCGGGTCAGCGGCAAGCAAACCCTTTACTACCGCCTGGTCCTGACCAAGCGTTATTCGGGCGACAAAACCAAGGTCAAAGGCCCGGTGTTCCGCGACAGCATCGCCGTCGACGGCCCGGAAAAAATCGCCGCCGAAGCCCTGCTCGCGCCGATTCGCCAGCACTCTGCCGACGTCGAAACCTTTATCAGCGAAACCATCAAGCGGGTGAACAACCTCAATGATGACAACGTCAAATTGCTGCTGGCGGGCGACCCGTCGACCCCGCACAAAGCCCAGATCATTGAGTTGCTGCTGTCGATTGCCCACGTCCCGATGGAGCGCGTGCACACCATCCGCCTGGTCGCCGATCAACCGCAAAACCCGGAGCTGTGGCTGCGCAGCTTCAACGGCAACGACTGGCTGTACTTCAACCCGGAAACTGGCGAGCAAGGCCTGCCGTCTGACCGCCTGCTCTGGTGGATCGGCGACGAGCCGCTGGTGACGATGGATGGCGGCAAAAAAGCCAACGTGACGTTCAGCCTCAACAACAGCGAAATGAACGCCATTCGCCTGGCCAAACTGACCGACGAGAACACCGACGCCAACTTCCTCGAGTACTCGCTGTACGGCTTGCCGCTGCAAACCCAGCAGACCTTCATGATCATGGTGATGATCCCGATTGGCGTACTGGTGATTCTGGTGTTGCGCAACCTGATCGGCCTGCAAACCCTCGGCACCTTTACCCCGGTACTGATCGCCCTGGCGTTCCGCGAAACCCAACTGGAGTTCGGCATCATCCTGTTTACGGTGATAACGGCGCTCGGGTTAATGCTGCGCTCCTATCTGGAACATCTGAAGTTGCAAATGCTCCCCAGGTTGTCGGTGGTGCTGACGTTCGTGGTGATCCTGATCGCCGCCATCAGCCTGTTCAGCCACAAACTGGGCCTTGAACGCGGGCTGTCGGTGGCACTGTTCCCGATGGTGATTTTGACCATGACCATCGAGCGCCTGTCGATCACCTGGGAAGAGCGTGGCGGCGGCCATGCGATGAAAGTCGCCATCGGCACCCTGTTCGCCGCCACCTTGGCCTACCTGGTGATGAGCGTGCCTGAGCTGGTGTACTTCGTGTTCACCTTCCCGGCCGTGCTGCTGATTCTGGTGGCCTTCATGCTGGCCATGGGTCGCTATCGCGGCTACCGCCTGACCGAACTGGTGCGTTTCAAAGCGTTCTTGAAGGCTGACTCCTGATGTTTGGCTTCTGGAAGACCTGGAAGGCCCTGGAAGCCAAGGGCATCATGGGCATCAATCGGCGCAATGCGGACTACGTACTCAAGTACAACAAACGCAGCCTGTACCCGATTGTGGATGACAAGATCATCACCAAAGAGCGCGCCATTGCCGCCGGCATTGATGTGCCGGAGTTGTACGGGGTGATCTCCACCGAGAAAGAAATCGAGAAACTCGATGACATCATCGGTGGCCGCTCGGACTTCGTGATCAAGCCCGCACAAGGCGCGGGCGGCGATGGCATTTTGGTGATTGCTGACCGCTTCGAAGACCGCTTTCGTACCGTGTCAGGCAAGATCATCAGCCACGAAGAAATCGAACATCAGATTTCCAGCATCCTCACCGGCCTGTATTCGCTGGGCGGGCACCGTGACCGGGCACTGATCGAGTACCGCGTCACGCCTGACCAGATCTTCAAAAGCATCAGCTATGAAGGCGTGCCGGACATTCGCATCATTGTGCTGATGGGCTACCCGGTAATGGCCATGCTGCGCTTGCCGACCCGCCAATCGGGCGGCAAGGCCAACCTGCACCAGGGCGCCATCGGTGTGGGTGTCGACCTGGCAACCGGCCTGACCCTGCGCGGCACGTGGCTGAACAGCATCATCAGCAAACACCCGGATACCACCAATGCGGTGGACGGTGTGCAACTGCCCAACTGGGACGGCTTTATGAAGCTGGCCGCCGGTTGCTATGAGCTGTGCGGCCTGGGCTATATCGGCGTCGACATGGTGCTGGACCAAGACAAAGGCCCGTTGATTCTGGAACTCAATGCCCGCCCGGGCCTGAACATCCAGATCGCCAACAACTGCGGCCTGACCCTGCGCACCCACGCCGTGGAAGCCCACCTCGCCGAACTGGCAGAAAAAGGCATTCAAGAGACACCCGAAGAGCGCGTGCGCTTTACCCAAGAGCTGTTCGGGCATATCCATCAGAGCGAATAACCTGTAGGAGGGGCCGCCCCGTCTTCGACGCCGCGCTGTCGCGCAGCAAACAGGACAGCGAGTATCTTCAGCATCCCCCAATCGGTTCCCTCTCCTTCGGGAGAGGGCTAGGGTGAGGGGGCTTTGGCTTTTATGTACATATCCATTGCTGCGGCAACGGCCACTTAGGGTTCCGGCCTTACGCCGCGTTACTTTGAAAATCAAGATCAAAAGCCAGATCAAGATCAAAAGATCGCGAGACAAGCTCGCTCCTACAACGGCCACATAGCCTTGACGTCCTACACGAGACTACAATCAGCACCCCGCTCCGTTGGCTGATTGGCGTCGCATGTTGACCTGTTCTGTACACCCCCTGCCCTACCACCCCAACCCTGCCGTTTATTTTGCGGCGATTCGCCATGCCCCTGGCGCTGTCTTGCTGGACAGCGGCCGCCCCGTCGCAGAGCGCGGGCGCTATGACCTGCTGAGCGCCTGGCCAGTCGATGAGTTGAGCGTGCGGGTGGATGAATCAGGGCGCGGGTTTCTGCAACGTCTGCGTGATGCGCTAAAACAACTGGGCGACGCTGAACTGCCAGCGCCCTATGAGCTGCCTTTTGTCGGCGGGCTCATCGGCTACCTGAGCTATGACTTCGGCCGCCAGCTTGAACACTTGCCCGCCCAGTCGCTCAACGACCTGCATTTACCCGATGCGCGGCTCGGGCTGTATGCCTGGGCGCTGGTCAGCGACCACCAGGCGGCGATCAGCCAACTGGTGTTTCACCCCAGCCTGTCGGTGGCCGAGCGCGAGCGCTTGATTGAGCTGTTCGCTCAGCCCGCGCAGAGCGAGCCTGGCACGTTCTCGCTCAAACACCCCATGCAGCCCGACATCAGCGCTGAGTTTTACCAACACGCCCTGCAAAAAATCCAGCACTACATTCAGGCAGGCGACTGCTATCAGGTCAATTACACCCAGCGTTTCAGCGCCCCCTGCGAGGGCGACCCGTGGGCCGCCTATTGCGCCTTGCGTGAAGCATGCCCGACGCCGTTTTCTGGCTTTGTCAGCCTGCCCGAAGACACTGCCATCCTCAGCCTGTCGCCCGAGCGCTTTGTGCATGTCAGCCAGAATCAGGTCGAAACCCGGCCGATCAAAGGCACGCGCCCTCGGGGTCAAAATCCGGCAGAAGATGCCGCCAACGCCGCCGAGCTGCTGGCCAGCACCAAGGACCGGGCGGAAAACCTGATGATCGTCGACTTGTTGCGCAATGACCTGGGCCGCACCTGCCGCACCGGCTCGGTGAGCGTGCCGCAATTGATCGCCCTCGAAAGCTACCCCAACGTTCACCATCTGGTGAGCAGCGTTGTCGGTGAATTGGCGCCGGGCAAAGACGCGCTGGACCTGATCGGTGACAGCTTCCCCGGCGGCTCAATTACCGGCGCGCCTAAAATCCGTGCCATGCAGATCATTGATGAGCTGGAACCCACGCGGCGCAGTATTTACTGCGGCTCGCTGCTGTACCTGGATGTGCGCGGGGAAATGGACAGTTCAATCGCCATTCGCAGCCTGCTGGTCAAAGACGGCCGGGTGAATTGCTGGGGCGGCGGCGGGATCGTTGCCGACTCTGACTGGCACGATGAATATCAAGAATCGATCACCAAGGTGAAGGTGCTGCTCGACACGCTGCAAACCCTGTAGCGCGCGGTTTTTGCTACCATCCGCCCCACTAGAGAGCGCCCAGCGCCATTCACCGTAGGAAACCGCCTGATGAGCCATCCGTTCGACGTTGCGCAAACAGCCGCGACATACGCCAGCAAGTCCCCGCAGGACATTCTCAAACTCGCCTTTGAACATTTTGGCGACGAACTCTGGATCTCGTTCAGCGGCGCCGAAGACGTGGTGCTGGTGGACATGGCCTGGAAGCTCAACAAGAACGTCAAAGTGTTCAGCCTCGACACCGGGCGCCTGCACCCCGAGACCTATCGCTTTATTGAACAAGTGCGCGATCACTACAAGATCCAGATCGAACTGATCTCGCCGGACCAGACCAAGCTGGAACCGTTCGTCAAAGAAAAAGGCTTGTTCAGCTTTTACAAAGACGGCCACGGCGAGTGCTGCGGCGTGCGCAAAATCGAACCCCTGCGCCGCAAACTGTCGACTGTCAAAGCCTGGGCGACCGGCCAGCGCCGTGACCAAAGCCCTGGCACCCGCAGCCAGGTCGCGGCACTGGAAATCGACGGTGCATTCTCGACGCCAGAGCGCCCGCTGTACAAATTCAACCCGCTGGCGCAAATGACCAGCGAGGAAGTCTGGGGTTACATCCGCATGCTTGAGCTGCCGTACAACAGCCTGCATGAGCGCGGCTACATCAGCATTGGCTGCGAGCCTTGCACCCGCCCGGTCCTGCCAAACCAGCACGAACGCGAAGGCCGCTGGTGGTGGGAAGAAGCGACGCAAAAGGAATGCGGTCTGCACGCCGGCAACCTGATCGCCAAGCACTAAACACCCCACCTGTAGTCGCTACCGAAGAATGAGGCTGCGATGGGTCGCGAAGCGCCCCAAACGGCGGTCCTGCGGCCCGCATCGCAGCCTCGTACCTCGTCAGCGGCTACAGTGATTGAGTTGCACTTTTTCGCCCACTTGCGTTTACCCCGAACTTACGTTCAGAATTAGCAATAATTCTCAATAACGTTTGAGTAATATTCTATGTCTTCGGGTGAACCTCCGTTCCAGGCCGCGATTTCAAACCTGTACTGCGAACATCACGGCTGGCTGTTTGGCTGGCTGCGCCGAAAACTCGGCTGTGCGCACAATGCTGCCGATCTGGCTCAGGACACCTTCGCCCGAATTCTCAATGCCCGTGAGTCGGTGGCCTCCCTGCGCGAGCCGCGAGCGTTTCTGAGCACCACCGCCCGTCGGCTGATCATCGATCAAGTGCGCCGCAAACACATCGAAAACGCTTACCTGCAAGAGCTGGCCCTGACCGCCGAGGCACTGGAAGGCTTTCAGTCTCCCGAACACATCCTCAGCACCCTTGAAGCCCTTGAACACATCGCCTTTATGCTCGAAGGTCTGCACGACAACGTCCGCCAGGCGTTTGTCCTGTATTACCTCGACGGCCTGACCCAAAGCGAGATCGCCCGCCAGCTGGGGTTATCCGACCGCACTGTGCGCAAATACCTGATTCAAGCCTTGCTGCACTGCAGCCACAGCCTGGACACCTGATGCCAGCGCCCCGCCAGATCATTGATGAGCAAGCGGCCGAGTGGATGCTGCGCCTGCACGAAGAAGGCTTCAGCGACGCGGCGCGTCTTGAGTTCGAGTGCTGGAAACAGCAGAGCCCGCAACATGCCGCCGCCGCCCAGCGCATGCAAGACGCCATCAGCCGCCTGCAATCGCTGCGCGAACAGGCGACCCCGGCAAAGGCCGCGCTGAATGCAGCCTTTACCGGGCGTAAACCCACGGCCCCGCGCAAGCACATACTGCGTGTTGTGCTGATTGCTGCATGCTTGGCCTTGCCCGTGACCCTGACGTTAAAAAGCCAGTACCCCGAACGCTGGCTGGCCGATATCAGCACCGGGCCCAACGACTGGAAGACGCTGCACCTGGCGGACGACTCCACCCTCACCCTCAGCGGTGCCAGCGCCGTCAACGTGCACTTCAATAGCACAGAGCGACGGATCGAATTGCTCCAGGGCGAAATTCTGGTCGAGGTGGCGCATGACCGTTCACGGCCCTTTATCGTGCAGACCGCGCAGGGCACCATGCGCGCCCTGGGCACCCGTTTTGTGGTCAATCATCTGGCAGACACTACTGTGCTGAGCATGCTGCAGTCGCGGGTGGCGGCGCAAAGTGCCAACGAGCAACAAACCCTGGAAGTGGGCGCCGGCTCAAAGGCGTTGATCAGCCGCGACGCGGTAAAACTGTCTGGCACGGTAGACCCCGCCAGCATCAATGAAGCCTGGCGCCGCCATCAGTTGGTGGTCGAAAACCAGCCGCTGGATCAGGTGCTGGATGAGATAGCGCGCCATCGCCGCGGCCATCTGCAGTTTGATCGCAACGCTCTGGCCGACTTGCGCGTGACGGCCGTGCTGCCGCTGGATGACACCGACCGGGCGCTGCAATTGATCGCCGACACCCTGCCGTTGAGCATCAAAACCTATACCCCGTGGCTGATTGTGATCAGCCAGTTGCCGCCGCCTAAAAAATAATAATTCGCATTCGTTCCGCTTTTTCAGCGTCAGCCGTCAAGGAAGGTATACAGACCCATAAAGGATTGCGCTCTCCATGCTGACCTCCTCCCTTAACCGCGGGCGTTTTCGCCCTCAGGCCTGCAAGCCGCTGACACTGGCCATTCATTTGATTGTAGCGTCGGCGGCCGGCGTGTTGAGCACCTCGATCGCCCAGGCGCAAACGGCCGGGCAGACTTACGATATTCCTGCCGGACCGCTGAGCAGCGCCTTGAATCGCTTCGCGCAACAGGCGGGCGTGGCGATCATTTTTCAATCGCACAACCTTGAAGGGCTGACCACACCCGGTCTGCATGGGGTCTACAACGAACAAAGCGGCTTTGAAACACTGCTGCACGGCAGCGGCTACACCGTGGTCAAAAGCACTAACGGTTACATGCTTGACGCCTTGCCTGCGGCAGGTAGTGCGCTGGAATTGGGCGCAACCCAGGTCAGCGCCAACCAGTTGGGCACCATCACTGAAGGCTCCGGTTCCTACACCCCCGGCAGCATCGCCACTGCCACGCGCATGGTGCTGACACCCCGCGAAACCCCGCAGTCGATTTCGGTCGTCACACGCCAGGCAATGGACGATTTTGGCCTCACCTCGATTGATGACGTGATGCGCCATACCCCGGGCATCACCGTGGCCACCTACGACAGCGACCGCACCAGCTATTACTCGCGCGGCTTTGCGATCAAGAACTTCCAATACGATGGCATCCCGATCCTGCAAGACCCGCAATACTCCGCCGGGCACACCCTCACCGACACCGCGATTTACGACCGGGTAGAGATCCTCAAGGGCGCAACGGGCTTGCTCACTGGCGCTGGCGGCCCCGGCGGTACCATCAACATGGTGCGTAAAAAACCCACCCGCGAGTTCAAGGCCCACATCGATGTCGGCGCCGGTTCGTGGGACAACTACCGCTCGGAAATCGACGTCAGCGGGCCACTCACCGAAAGCGGCAATGTGCGGGGCCGGGCCGTGGCGGCCTACCAGGACAAACACTCGTTCATGGACCACTACAAACGCGACAGCGAGGTCTATTACGGGATTCTTGAGATTGACTTGGACCCCGATACCCTGCTCACCCTCGGCGCCGATTATCAGGACAACAATCCAAAAGGCTCCAGTTGGTCGGGCAGCGCCTCATTATTCAACTCCGCCGGTGAGCGCATCAGCACGCCGCGCTCGTTCAACAACGGCGCCAAGTGGAGCAGCTGGAAGCAATACACGCGCACCGCGTTCGCCACCCTCGAACACAGTTTTGATAACGGCTGGGTCGCCAAAGCCCAGTACAACCACCAGATCAACGGCTATAACGCCCCGCTGGGCGCCTTGCTGTTCCCCAACGTAGAAACCGGCGAAGCACGGCTGCTGGCGCGCAAATACACCGGCGAATACGTCAGCGACAGCGGCGATATTTACGCCACCGGCCCGTTCGAGTTCTTGGGCCGCGAGCATGAACTGGTGGTTGGCGGCTCGGTATCGCGCTCGCACTGGACCGGCAACGACTACACCAGCGCCATTCAGTTTAAAAGCATGTACGACTACTACAACTGGAAAGGCGATGCGTATGAGCCGGACTGGGGCAACGTGACCTCACGAAACGACGAAACCACCCGTCAGACCGGCACCTACATCACTGGCCGTTTCAGCCTTACCGATGACCTGACCTTGATGCTCGGCACCCGCGTGGCCGACTACACCCTCACCGGCACCAGCCAGGCCAAGGACACGGGCAAGGTGTTGCCGTATGCGGGGTTGATTTACGACATCAATCAAAACATCTCGGCCTACGCCAGCTACACCGAAATCTTCTTGCCGCAGTCGTATTACCGCAACCGCGACAACAAAATGCTTGAGCCCGATGAAGGCACCAACTACGAGATCGGTTTGAAGGGCGAGTTCTTCGACGGACGCCTGAATTCAAGCCTGGCCTACTTCGAAGTGCACCAGGACAACCGCCCGGAAGACGACACCGCGTACAACGCGAACCCGACCAACCCGGACATCGAGTACGCCTACAAGGGCATCAAGGCCACGACCAAAGGTTATGAAGCAGAGATCTCGGGCGAACTGCTGCCCGGCTGGCAACTGCAAGCGGGCTACACGCACAAGGTCAGCCGCGAAAAAGGCGGCAAGAAGGTGTCTACCTGGGAGCCCGAAGACCAGATCAACCTGTACACCAGCTACAAGCTGACCGGCGATTGGGACAAACTCACCCTGGGCGGTGGCGTACGCTGGCAAGGCACGGGCTGGCAAATGCTGACCAACTGGAACAAGGGCGGCACCGTAGAGAAGTTTTCCCAAGACCCGTACTGGCTGGTGGACCTGATGGCGCGCTATCAGATCAGCAAAAACCTCTCGGCCACGGTCAACCTGAACAACGTGTTCGACAAGTCGTATTACACCAACATCGGCTTCTACAACTCGTCGTATTACGGTGATCCGCGCAACGTGATGGTGAGCACGCGCTGGGATTTCTAAAGCGCCTGTGCAGTAAACCTGTAGGAGCGAGCTTGTCTCGCGATCTTTTGAGTTTTAAAAGATCGCGAGGCAAGCTCGCTCCTACAGCCACATACAAAACACACGCACACAAAAAAGCCCGCACTAGGCGGGCTTTCTGTGGATCACAAGCGTTCAAGGGGCTTGTGTTCCTAATATGGCGCAGCGGACGGGACTCGAACCCGCGACCCCCGGCGTGACAGGCCGGTATTCTAACCGACTGAACTACCGCTGCGCGTAACACTGAAAGCGAATGGTGGGTGATGACGGGATCGAACCGCCGACCCTCTGCTTGTAAGGCAGATGCTCTCCCAGCTGAGCTAATCACCCTTTCACTTCACTCTCATTGCGGGGCGCATTCTCTCACACTTTTTGTGTAAGTGGTTGTTTTTATTCAAGTTTTTTTCAAAACCGTTTAAAAGCTACCGTTTCCAACGCCCTGCATCTTTGATTCAACAGCCAGCTGCTGAACCGAAGCCTTCAGGAAAAGCCTGCATTCAGCGGACCTTCCCAACCACAAGCGTTCAAGGGGCTTGTGGTACAAAAAATGGCGCAGCGGACGGGACTCGAACCCGCGACCCCCGGCGTGACAGGCCGGTATTCTAACCGACTGAACTACCGCTGCGCGTAACACTGTGAGCGAATGGTGGGTGATGACGGGATCGAACCGCCGACCCTCTGCTTGTAAGGCAGATGCTCTCCCAGCTGAGCTAATCACCCTTTCACTCTCGGTGTGGCGCGCATTCTACGGAGCGACCTATAGTCTGGCAAGCACTTTTTAAAATAATTTTCTTATGCACGACAAAGGCTTAGCGCAGGGTTGGCCTATTAAGGCTATCAAGCGAATAATGCCCTCTTTGTATAAAGGAGTGATTCACCCCATGTGGTTCAAAAACCTGCTTATCTATCGCCTGACCCAAGATCTGCCTTTTGATGTGCAGGTGCTGGAAACGGCACTGGCCACCAAACCGGCCCGCCCGTGTGCAAGCCAGGAATTAGCCACCTACGGTTTCGTCGCCCCTTTCGGCAAAGGCGAAGACGCACCGCTGGTTCACGCCAGCCAGGACTTCCTGCTGATTGCCGCCCGTAAAGAAGAACGCATCCTGCCAGGCAGCGTTGTGCGTGATGCATTAAAGGAGAAGGTCGAAGAGATCGAAGCCGAGCAAATGCGCAAGGTCTATAAGAAGGAGCGTGACCAGCTCAAGGATGAAATCATCCAGGCCTTCTTGCCGCGTGCCTTTATTCGCCGTTCGGCCACCTTTGCCGCCATCGCGCCAAAACAAGGCCTGATATTGGTCAACGCCTCCAGCCCTAAACGCGCCGAAGACTTGCTGTCCACCCTGCGTGAAGTGATCGGCTCGCTGCCGGTTCGCCCGCTGGGCGTAAAAGTCGCGCCAAGCGCCACCATGACCGAATGGGTCAAAACCCAAAAAGCGGCCGACAACTTCTTTGTGCTGGACGAGTGCGAGCTGCGCGACACCCACGAAGACGGCGGGATTATCCGCTGCAAGCGTCAGGACCTGACCAGCGATGAAATCCAGTTGCACTTGAGCACTGGCAAAGTCGTGACCCAACTGTCGCTGGCCTGGCAAGACAAGCTGTCGTTTGTGCTGGACGACAAACTGGTGGTTAAACGCCTGAAGTTTGAAGACCTGCTGCAAGACGAAGCCGAACAGAACGGCGGTGACGACGACCTTGGCCAACAAGACGCCAGCTTCACCCTGATGATGCTGACCTTTGGCGAGTTCTTGCCACAGTTGTTTGAAGCGCTGGGCGGCGAAGAAATCCCACAAGGGATTTAACCCTGACGCCCGTGGGAGCGGGCTTGCTCGCGATTGGATCGACTCGTACATCAAATTGACCGAGTGGCTTGCACCGCGAGCAAGCCCGCTCCCACAAAAGCCTGACCATAATAAGGAACACCATGCGCGCACTTGCTGCTTTAAGCCGCTTTGTCGGTAATACCTTTGCTTACTGGGTGCTGATTTTTGCCGTGCTGGCGTTTCTGCAGCCCGGCTGGTTTATCGGCCTCAAAGGCGCCATCGTGCCGCTTCTGGGTGTGGTGATGTTCGGCATGGGCCTGACCCTTAAACTCGATGACTTCGCTGAAGTCGCCCGCCACCCGTGGCGCGTTGCGCTAGGCGTGGTTGCTCATTTCGTGATCATGCCCGGTGTGGCGTGGTTGCTCTGCCAGATTTTCCACCTGCCGCCCGAGATTGCCGTCGGGGTGATTCTGGTGGGTTGCTGCCCAAGCGGGACGTCTTCCAATGTCATGACCTGGCTGGCGCGGGGCGACCTGGCCCTGTCCGTGGCGATTGCTGCCGTGACTACCCTCCTCGCCCCATTACTGACCCCGGCGCTGATCTGGTTGCTGGCATCGGCCTGGTTGCCGGTGTCGTTTATGGAGCTGTTCTGGTCAATCCTGCAAGTGGTGCTGCTGCCGATTGTGCTGGGCGTGCTGGTGCAACGCTTGCTCGGCGCCCGTGTGCACTTCGCGGTCGACGTGCTGCCGCTGGTGTCGGTGGTCAGCATTGTGATTATCGTTGCCGCCGTGGTGGCCGCCAGCCAGGCAAAAATCGCCGAGTCGGGCCTGTTGATCATGGCCGTGGTCATGCTGCATAACAGCTTTGGCTACTTGCTCGGCTACTTTACCGGCCGCCTGTTCAAACTGCCGTTGGCCCAGCGCAAATCCCTCGCCCTGGAAGTCGGCATGCAGAACTCCGGCCTGGGCGCCGCATTGGCCAGCGCGCACTTTTCGCCGCTGGCAGCCGTGCCCAGTGCGCTGTTCAGTGTGTGGCACAACATTTCAGGGGCGCTGCTGTCGACGTATTTCCGCCGAATGAGTGAAAAAGACGATCGCTTGAAGGCCAACCAGCCATCCGCTGACTGAAAACTCGGGGTTGATCGTCAGAAAAATCGTGTGCAATATAGTGCGCACTGCGGGGACGACCCTGCGACTCATCGAGTGATTAATCTGGGGACGACCCCATCAATTGATGGAGATAACCATGTCCTGGATTATTCTGTTTTTTGCCGGTCTGTTTGAAGTGGGCTGGGCCGTCGGCCTCAAATACACCGAAGGCTTCACCCGGCCAATCCCCACCGCCCTGACCGTTGCAGCCATGCTGGTCAGCCTTGGCCTGCTCGGGCTGGCCATGAAAGAACTGCCACTGGGCACCGCTTATGCCATCTGGACGGGCGTGGGCGCGGTCGGCACGGTCATCGCCGGGATCATCTTGTTTGGTGAATCCATGGCGCTGTTCCGACTGGCCAGCGTTGCGCTGATCATTGCCGGCCTGGCAGGGCTTAAGCTCAGCAGCTAAACGCTAGAACGTGTCTCGCGATCTTCTAACCCTCAAAAGATCGCGAGACTCGCTCGCCCTACCCAGCCTTCACCTCACGCGACATCACCGCGCAATTCACTGACCCGCTCACGCAACAGCTTTTGTGTGGCTTCGCTGGCCGGTATCGGCGCGCCCGCCACCAGGGTGACCCGCGACCACAAGCGGCGGAAAAAGCCCTTGTTCGGGTCACGGCTGAAAAAACTGCCCCACAGGCCTTGCAACGCCATCGGAATGACCGGCACTGGCGTCTGCTCCAAAATCACCCGAACCCCCGCCTTGAATTCGCTGATCTGGCCATCACTGGTCAACTTGCCTTCCGGGAAGATGCACACCAGTTCACCGTCATTCAAATACTGGGCAATCTTTCTGAATGCACGCTCATAGGTCGCCTCGTCTTCTGCACGCCCGGCAATCGGAATCGCACCCGCAGTCCGGAAGATAAAGTTGAGCACCGGCAAGTTGTAGATTTTGTAATACATCACAAAGCGAATCGGACGACGCACTGCGCCACCAATCAACAACGCATCCACGAACGACACGTGGTTGCACACCAACAAGGCCGCCCCTTCATCCGGGATGGCTTCCAGGTTTTTGTGTTTGACGCGGTACATGGAATGGCTGAGCAGCCAGATCATGAAACGCATGGTGAATTCAGGGACGATTTTGAAGATGTAGGTGTTCACCGCGATGTTCAGCAACGACACCACCAGAAACAGCTCTGGAATCGTCAGCTTGGCCACGCTCAGCAGCAGGATGGTGACGACGGCCGACACCACCATAAACAGCGCATTGAGAATGTTGTTGGCGGCGATGACCCGGGCGCGTTCGTTTTCGGCGGTGCGCGACTGGATCAGCGCATACAGCGGCACTATATAGAAGCCGCCAAACACGCCCAGCCCCAAAATATCCAGCAACACCCACCAGGCCTGGCTAAAGCCCAGCACGCCGAGCCAGTCGTTGGCCTGGATGTTTTGCGGCATGTGCCCCGAATGCCACCACAGCAACAGGCCAAACACAGTCAAGCCAAACGAGCCAAACGGTACCAGGCCGATTTCGACCTTACGCCCCGAGAGCTTTTCGCACAGCATCGAGCCCACAGCAATGCCCACCGAAAACACAGTAAGAATCAGCGTCACCACGGTTTCATCGCCGTAGAGCCACTCTTTGGCGTAGGCCGGAATTTGCGTGAGATAAATCGCCCCGACAAACCAGAACCACGAGTTGCCGACCACTGAACGCGACACGGCAGGCGTCTGATTCAAGCCCAGGCGCAGCGTTGCCCAGGTCTCACTGAAGATATTCCAGTTAAGGCGCAGCTCTGGAGTGTCGGCGGCAACTCGCGGTATGGCGCGACTGGCCAGATACCCGAGCACGGCCACCGAGACAATCACCCCTGACACGATCACCGTGTAGTGCTGCGACGAGAGCATGATCCCGGCGCCGATGGTGCCCGCCAGAATCGATAAAAAGGTGCCCATTTCAACCAGGCCGTTGCCGCCCACCAGCTCATCGTCGTGCAGGGTCTGCGGCAAAATCGAGTACTTTACCGGCCCGAACAGCGCCGAGTGGGTGCCCATGGCAAACAGCGCGACCAGCATCAAGGTCAAATGATCGAACGCAAAACCGATGGCGCCGACAACCATGATTGCTATTTCGCCCAGCTTGATCAGACGAATCAGTTGGTCTTTGGGGTATTTTTCGCCAAATTGCCCGGCCAGCGCCGAGAACAAAAAGAATGGAATGATGAAGAGCAGCGCACACAGGTTGACCCAGATGCCGCGATCCCCGTCGATGCTCAACTTATAAAGGATGGCGAGAATCAGCGACTGCTTGAACAGGTTGTCATTGAGCGCACCCAAGGACTGGGTGACAAAGAACGGCAGGAAGCGACGCTTCCCGAGCAAACTGAACTGCGAAGGGTGACTCATCATCCATGTACTCAAGTTGCGCCGGAGGCTTTCTCATTGGAGTGTGGTTTTAACACTCAAGACACAACCTTACCCAGGTTCTGTAACGAAAAACGTCAATTCCGGCGTTTTCGCACAGAGCCTGGGCAGATGGATTACTTCTTAAGTCCGGCGATGCACGGCGACACAAACAACTCACCGCGCCAGGCACCTTTAAGGGTGCGCGAACCGACAATGAACCACATCATCACCAGCATCGCGACCAGCACACAGCCCACCACATCGAAAAAACCCAGCTGCAACACATGGCCCAGACGCAAGGTGGCCAGCGAGTAAACACCCAGCGGGAAGGTAAAGCCCCACCAGCCCAGATTGAACGGAATACCGGCACGGAAGTAGCGCAGGGTGATCAGCAGCGCCATCAGAATCCACCACAGCCCGAAGCCCCACAGCGCGATACCCGAGATCAAACCCAAGCCTTCAGCGATTTCACCGATGCGGGCAAAACCATTGGCGGCAAAAATCGCGGGCGAATCAGCCCCCAACAGCAACATGCCCAGTGCCCCGGTACCAATCGGCCCCAACGCCAACCAGCTCGACGCGGCCATGTTTTCGTGCGGCAACTTGTGCAGCGCCATACGCAACATCAGGATGGTCAAAATGCTGAAAGCGACCGGCACCGAAAACGCCCACAGCACATAGCTGGTGATCAGCACATGGAACTGCATCACCGGGTCAGCCAGATGCGGGGCGAGCAAGCCACCACTGGCCGCCGCCACTTCAGCCGCCACCACCGGCAACAGCCAGACCGCGGTCATCTGGTCGATGCTGTGATCCTGACGGGTGAACATCATGTAAGGGATCATCACCCCGAACGCCAGCGACATGGCCACATCCAGCCACCACAGCACATGCGCCACCTGGACCATATCGCTGCCCCAGCGGGCAACGCCAAACAACAGAAATCCGTTGATGATGGTCGCCAGCCCCATGGGGATGGTGCCGAAAAACATCGACACGGTGGAGTGGCCGAAGATCCTCCGCGCTTCATCGAAATACAGCACCCAGCGTGCGCCGTAGAGCAGGCTGAACAGAATGAACAAACCGATGTTGAACAGCCAGAGGCCTTCGGCAACGGCATGCAGCCCCGGGATCGGCACCGGCAATTGCGCCAGCGCCAGGGCCAGGACGCCTGTGCCCATGGTGGCGGCAAACCAGTTCGGGGTGAACTGGCGAATCATTTCACGTGGGTGCTGCAATTGGCTCAGTGGCCGAAAGTCAGCTTTGGCAGTTGTTGTGCAATTCATGGGCTCCTCCTGTTCCTCTTGTGAGGTGATTCAAGAGTAGAACTGAATCGAATATCTATATAACGGGTAATTTCTCTAACTGTTATCTGTTTTACCTATATATGTGCGAAAGGCGCGGACTCAAGCCTTGCAAGTACTGGCAGCTCGCCTTAAAAACACACTCAACAGTGCCCCCAGCGCCAGCACAATCAACACCACACTGAAGCCGTCGGCGGTTCTGACCAGACCAAAAATGCGCGTCAGGCTCCCCACCAGCAATACCGGCAAGCAGAACGCCAGATAACTGAGGATGTAAAAAGCCGACATCAAGCCCGCCCGCTCATGGGGCAGCGCCAACGGCACGACACTGCGGATGCTGCCTAAAAAGCCGGTGCCAAAACCGCTGCCAGCCACTAACGAGCCAAAGAAAAACAGCCCGAGGTTGCCGCTGTGAACGGCCAGCATGATCGTGCTGACGCCCACCACCAGCAGACTGGAGCCCAGCGTCAGCACCCGCGTGGCAGATTGATTGCGCATGCTGAAAATAGCCAGGGCGCCACTCAAGGTCAGCACGGCCACCATCGCCCCGCCCACCAGAAAAGAGTTTGAGCCCGTGGCCGCACGGATCAGTGATGGCACCAGCGCCAGATAAAAGCCCCCCATCGCCCACACGGCAACGTTGACCGGCAACACCTGCCACATCGCCGCACGGGCTTGCGACGGGATGTGCAAGCTGGGCCGCAACGAACCCAGTACGCCGGGTTGCGGGCTGACGCTCTCGGGCAATCGCCAGACATACACGGCTTGGGCGGCCAGCAAACCGAGCAATACCCAGTACGCGAGGTGCAACGGTTGCGGCGCAAACTCCACCAACACGCTGGTGCCAAATGCCCCGCAGGCCATGCCCACCAAGGGTGAAATACTATTGATCAGCGGCCCCTGCTGGCGGTCGTGGTCCAGCATTGCAGCGCCCAGCGCACTGGTTGCCATGCCCGTGGCAAAGCCTTGCAACAAGCGCGCGGCAATCAGCCAGGCCACGCTGTCCGCGCTGAGAAACAAGCCCATCGCCAGCATGTCGAGGATCAACGCGCAAAAAATGACTGGTTTACGCCCCAAATAATCCGACAATGAGCCCACTGTCAGCAGCGCCGTCAGCAAGCTCAAGGCATAAACGCCGAAAATCAGGGTCAAGGTGGCGGCCGAAAAGTGCATGTTTTCCTGGTAGATACGGTACAGCGGCGTGGGCGCCGCCGAAGCCGCCAGAAAGGTCAGGACGGTAAGCCCGAGAAACACCATGCTGGAACGGTTTGGAGCCGGGATATCAGTGCTGTTGGACATACCACCCTCGCTAAAGCTAAAAATTTGCTTTTGCGGAGTGTGCGACGGCCTGCGGCTTAAAGCAAATTCTTTGTGTTAAGGTTTTACGCATGAACCAACCTAAGGAAGTACGCACGGGCGGGCGAAGTGCCCGCGTGCAGGAATCAATCCATTCGGCGGTGCGCCAACTGCTCAAGGAGCACGAGCGCGCCAACGTCACCGTGCCCATGGTGGCCACCCTCGCCGGGGTCACCCCGTCGACCATTTATCGGCGCTGGGGCGACTTGAACGTGTTGCTCGCCGACGTTGCCCTGGAGCGCATGCGACCCGACACCGAGCCGCTGGCCACGGGCAGTTTGCGCGGGGATATCCAGGCATGGGCCGAGCAGTATCTGGATGAAATGAACTCCGAACCGGGGCGCAACATGATGCGTGACGTGCAAAGCAGCCCGACCAAAGGGACCTGCGTGCAGATCCTCGGCGCTCAATTGCGGATCATCCTCGAACGTCACCGTGGGCACGTCGACCAACTGCCGGACATTGACCGCCTGCTGAACGTGATCGTCGCACCGGTGGTATTTCGCATCTTGTTTGCAGAAGCGCCATTAACGCTCGAACAACTGAATGAACAGATCGACCTGGCACTTGGCCAATAAGCCGCCCTGCGACACCAGGCCGCGCTCAGACCATGGTCGAGCCTGACGCGGTTTAAACATCGTGCGAGACTAGACTTGCGGGCCGGATCGCCCGGGTCTATCTACCTTCAGGAGTCTCCATGTCGTTGTCCAGCGGGCTGATTGCCGCCGTCGCTCTGGCTTATATGGCCATCATGTTCGCCATTGCCTTTTATGGTGACCGGCGCAGCAAACCGCTGCCGCCGCGGGTACGCGCGTGGGTCTACAGTTTGTCGCTGGCGGTGTACTGCACCAGTTGGACCTTCTTTGGCGCCGTGGGCCAGGCCGCCGAACAACTCTGGGCGTTCTTGCCGATTTATCTGGGGCCGGTGCTGCTGTTGGTCTGCGCACCCTGGGTCCTGCAAAAAATGGTGATGATCAGCAAACAAGAGAACATCACCTCGATTGCCGACTTTATTGCCGCCCGCTATGGCAAATCCCAGTCACTGGCGATTGTCGTGGCCTTGATCTGCCTGGTCGGCGTGCTGCCTTACATCGCCCTACAACTTAAAGGCATCGTGCTCGGCGTTAACCTGCTGATCGGTGCCGGCGCCGACGCCACCGGCACCCGCGCCCAGGACACGGCGTTGCTGGTGTCGCTGGTCCTGGCCCTGTTCACCATCGTGTTCGGTACCCGCAACCTCGACTCCACCGAGCACCACCGGGGCATGGTGCTGGCCATTGCCTTCGAATCGCTGGTCAAGCTCTTCGCCTTTTTAGCGGTTGGCGCGTTTGTCACCTTCGGCCTGTATGACGGTTTCGACGACCTGTTCAGCCAGGCCATGCTGGCGCCGCGTCTTGAAGAGTACTGGAAAGAAACCATCAACTGGCCGTCGATGGTGGTGCAAACCGGCGTCGCCATGATGGCGATCATCTGCCTGCCACGGCAGTTCCACGTCACCGTGGTTGAGAACATCGAGCCGCAAGACCTGCGTCTGGCCAAATGGGTGTTCCCGGCCTACCTGATATTAGCGGCGCTGTTTGTGGTGCCGATTGCCCTGGCCGGGCAAATGATGCTGCCCAGCTCGGTGCTGCCGGACTCGTTCGTGATCAGTCTGCCACTGGCCCAGGCTCACCCGGCGTTGGCGTTGCTGGCCTTTATTGGCGGCGCCTCGGCCGCCACCGGCATGGTGATTGTGGCCAGCGTGGCACTGTCGACCATGGTGTCCAACGACATGCTGTTGCCGTGGTTGTTGCGCCACAAAAACGCCGAGCGCCCGTTTGAAGTGTTCCGTTACTGGATGCTTTCGGTGCGCCGCGTGTCGATCGTGGTCATCCTGCTGCTGGCGTATGTCAGTTACCGCCTGCTGGGTTCCACGGCCAGCCTGGCCACCATCGGGCAAATTTCCTTCGCGGCAGTCACTCAACTGGCGCCCGCAATGCTCGGCGCGCTGTACTGGAAACAAGCCAACCGCCGGGGCGTTTTTGCAGGATTGGCGACCGGTACGTTTATCTGGTTTTACACCTTGGTGCTGCCGCTGATCGCCCACAGCATGGGCTGGCATTTGAACCATTTTCCAGGGCTGGCGTGGCTGCACAGCAACCCGCTGGGCCTGCCGATCACCCCGCTGACACAGGGCGTGGTGCTGTCGCTGGCCGGTAACTTCACTCTGTTTGCCTGGGTCTCGGTGCTGTCGCGCACCCGAGTGTCGGAGCACTGGCAGGCCGGACGTTTTATCGGCCAGGAAATCAGCAGCCACCCCAGCGGCCGCTCCATGCTTTCGGTGCAAATCAACGACCTGCTGACACTGGCGGCCCGCTTTGTCGGCGAAGAACGCGCCCGCCAGAGCTTTATCCGCTTCGCCTACCGCCAGGGCAAAGGCTTCAACCCCAATCAGAACGCAGATGGCGAATGGATCGCCCATACCGAACGCCTGCTAGCCGGTGTACTGGGGGCGTCGTCCACCCGTGCGGTGGTTAAAGCCGCCATTGAAGGCCGGGAAATGCAGCTTGAAGACGTCGTACGCATTGCCGACGAGGCGTCAGAAGTGTTGCAGTTCAACCGTGCCTTGCTCCAGGGCGCAATTGAAAACATCACCCAGGGCATCAGCGTGGTCGACCAGTCCCTGCGGCTTGTGGCCTGGAACCGCCGTTACCTGGAACTGTTCGACTATCCGGAGGGGCTGATCAGCGTTGGCCGCCCGATTGCCGACATTATTCGCCATAACGCCGAACGCGGCCTGTGCGGCCCCGGTGAGGCAGAAGTGCACGTGGCGCGCCGCCTGCACTGGATGCGCCAAGGTCGGGCGCACACCTCTGAACGCCTGTTCCCCAATGGCCGGGTGATCGAGCTTATCGGCAACCCCATGCCGGGCGGCGGGTTCGTCATGAGTTTTACCGACATTACCGCGTTCCGTGAGGCCGAACAGGCGCTCACCGAGGCCAACGAAGGCCTGGAACAGCGCGTCGCCGAGCGAACCCGTGAACTGTCGGAACTGAACAAGGCGCTGACCGAAGCCAAAGGCATTGCCGAGGCTGCCAACCAATCGAAAACCCGTTTTCTGGCCGCTGTCAGCCATGACCTGATGCAACCCATGAATGCGGCGCGGCTGTTCTCGGCCGCCCTTTCGCACCAGGAAGACTTAAGCCCGGAAGCGCAGAAACTGGTCCAACACCTGGACAGCTCGCTGCGCTCAGCCGAGGACTTGATCAGCGACTTGCTGGATATTTCCCGACTGGAAAACGGCAAATTCACACCCGACATCAAGCCTTTTGCAATCAACGACCTGTTCAATACCCTGGGCACCGAATTTACCGCCCAGGCACAAGAGCAAGGCCTCAAGTTCCGGGTACGTGGCAGCCGCTTGCGGGTCAGCAGCGACATAAAGCTGCTGCGGCGCATCCTGCAAAACTTCCTGACCAACGCCTTCCGTTACGCCAAGGGCCCGATATTGCTGGGCGTGCGTCGTCGTGGCCAGCATTTGTGCCTGGAGGTCTGGGATCGCGGGCCCGGTATCCCGCAAGACAAGCTGCAAGTGATTTTTGAAGAATTCAAACGCCTGGACAGCCACCAGACCCGCGCCGAAAAAGGCCTGGGGCTGGGCTTGGCGATTGCTGACGGCCTGTGCCGAGTGCTCGGGCACACCCTGCAGGTGCGCTCATGGCCGGGCAAAGGCAGCGTATTCAGCGTCAGCGTACCGCTGGCACAGGCCCAAGCTGCGCCACAAGCAGTGCCCAGCGAGCCAAAAAGCCAGTCGGTGACGGGTGCACAAGTGCTGTGTATCGACAACGAAGACAGCATCCTGATCGGCATGCAGAGCCTGTTGACGCGCTGGGGCTGCCGCGTGTGGACCGCCAGAAACCGCGATGAATGCGCGGCCTTGCTCAACGACGGCGTGCGCCCGCAACTGGTGCTGGTCGACTACCACCTGGACAACGGCGAAACCGGCACCGAGCTGATGGGCTGGCTGCGCGCGCAATTGGGCGAGCCTGTGCCGGGCGTGGTCATCAGCGCCGACGGACGCCAGGAAATGATTGCCGAAGTGCATGCGGCGGGGCTGGAGTATCTGGGCAAACCGGTCAAGCCTGCGGTATTGAGAGCATTGCTGAGCCGGCATGTGCCGTTGTGATCCGAACCTTGCCTGAACCTGTAGTCGCTGCCCAAGCATGAGGCTGCGATGGGTTGCGCAGCGACCCTACAAGAACTTACTCAGCCGGATGCGCTACGCCGTTGATGTCGGTCATGGCCCGCTCCAGCAGTTCGGGGGGCAAGCTTTTACTGGCCCGTGCGCCGAGCAATTTGAGCTGTTCGCTGCGGCTAACCAGGTTGCCGCGCCCATCGGTCAGTTTGTTACGTGCTGCTGCGTAGGCTTTATCCAACTGCTGAAGACGATTACCGACTTCATCCAGGTCCTGGATAAACAGCACAAACTTGTCGTACAGCCAACCGGCCCGCTCAGCGATTTCTCGGGCGTTCTGGCTCTGGCGTTCCTGCTTCCACAGGCTGTCGATCACCCGCAAGGTGGCGAGCAATGTGGTCGGGCTGACGATCACGATGTTGCGGTCAAAGGCTTCCTGAAACAGGTTGGGTTCGGCTTGCAGCGCCGCTGAAAAAGCCGCTTCGATAGGCACGAACAACAACACGAAATCCAGGCTGTGCAGCCCTTCCAGACGCTTGTAGTCTTTGCCGGCCAGGCCTTTGACGTGATTACGCAGTGACAGCACATGCTGTTTCAGCGCCGCCTGCCCGATCACGTCGTCATCGGCACCGACAAACTGCTGATACGCCGTCAGGCTGACCTTAGAGTCGACCACCACCTGCTTGTCGCCCGGCAACAGGATCAACACGTCCGGCTGAAAGCGCTCGCCATCCGGCCCTTTGAGGCTGACCTGGGTTTGATACTCGCGGCCCTTTTCGAGCCCGGCATGCTCAAGCACCCGTTCCAGAATCAGCTCGCCCCAGTTGCCCTGGGTCTTCTGGCCTTTCAAGGCGCGCGTCAGGTTGGTGGCTTCGTCGCTCAAGCGCAGATTGAGTTGCTGCAGGCGCTCCAGCTCTTTGCCCAGTGAGAAGCGCTCACGGGCTTCCTGCTGATAGCTTTCTTCAACGCGCTTTTCGAAAGACTGGATGCGCTCTTTAAGCGGGTCGAGCAACTGGCCCAGACGCTCATTGCTGGTTTGCGCAAAACGTTGTTCGCGCTCATCGAAAATCTTGCCGGCCAGTTCCGAAAACTGCGCGCGCAATTCATCTCGCGACCCTTGCAGATCGCTCAAACGTTGTTGATGGCTTTCTTGTTGCTCGCGCAGTTCGGCGCTAAGACCGGCAGCCTGAGCGCCGAGGTGACGCAGCTCGGCTTCTTTCTGTGCGCGTTCCAGGTTCCAGGCGTGGGCAGCATCACGCGCGTTGTCGCGCTCTACCTGCAACAGTTCGACCTCGCGGCGCAGTGCCGCCAGATCGGCCTGCTTGGCCGTATTGGCCTGCCCCAAGTCACTGATTTCATCGCGGCTGGCGTCCAGCTGTGCGCTCAGACCGTCCTGAGCCAACCGGGCCATATTCAGGCGCTCTTCAAGCAGGTTCAACTCGGCTTGATGCCCGCTGGCGCGCCGCTGCAATTGCCAGACGAACGCCAACAACGGCACGCCTGCCAACGCCAAGCCCAGCAAAATACTGCTCAGGTCCAGGGCCATAACCACTCCGCGCAAGGTAAAAAAGCAAGGTTAACCAAGCTCAGGGCACGAAGACAGCTCAGTCTTCGATCTTGCTCAATTCCTGTTGAGCAACGCGGTCGCCGGCGCGGGCGGCCTGACGCAAAAGCTCGTGACCAATGCGTTGGTCCCGGGAGCTTCCACAATCACGGCACATCAATTGCCCCAAACGGCTTTGCGCCAGCACCACACCTTGGCGGGCAGGCTGCTTGAGCAAATGGCCGGCAACGTGTTTGACGCTGGATTTAGCGCCCAGGTGAGGGTTGTCCAGCAGCCAGACCGCAATGCGCAAAGAAAAGCGTTTAGGGGCTGCAGGTGATGTGCTGGAGCGAGTAGCAGAGGAAGTAGCTGTGCGAAACTTCATAAAACACTGTAGGGCAGAACAGAAGGCGCGCCACTCTACTCCTTTTTTCGCTTGGGTAAAGCCGAAAAAAGTCTATACCCGCGATCTAGAGCAAGCGCGCGTGACAATCCACAGATCCTGTGGATAAGTCAGTGGACAACCCTCGTTTACCCCCCGCAAACCCCCACCCTACGGGGCCTAGAGTCAAACTGTCGATTTTTTCACCAATTAAAAAAAACGATGTTTTTCATTGACTTAAATTTGCGGAACAGGCTAGACAGCTGCCGTGATCGACCTCGCAGACGAATATGTTGGTTGTGTTGCAAATGTGCAAAAGATCACATTCCGCGCAGCGCGCAGGGCGATTCAGAGGCAAAAAATGTAGGACTCGCCCGCAGAAAACACCCCCACTCAACACCCGTGTGACGCTCGCTGCTCAGGCAAGCCTACGTGGAATATTGCCCAAAACAGGCTAATAACAGCCTCAATACGGCCTGTTGTGCGTAAAGCCCCGAACACCGTGACAGGATGTTTTTTTGCTAGCACACTTGCATTTAAATTTTCAACCCGATAGTATCCGCAGCGTTAGTACCAAGCTGAAAGTCAATTCGGGCCGAACAAATCCCTCAGCAGCCTCTCAAATAGATGGCCGCGCTGATAAAACGGGATCGACCCCCAAGATGGTTTCCAGGTAAATCTTGTGCCGATACAGCCTTTGAACAAGCAAAGGGTATCGCGAAGTTTTTTACTCTGACCGAACCAACCTGCAAATTGATCAGGATCTTCACCCGGAGCACGGAACCTTAGCTCTTGTTGTGATTGCCTGCCCTCCTAAGTACCTACCTGCCAGCCCAAGCGCCACATACTTAATGCGCTCCAACTGGCGGCTTTGTTCCAGACAGGTTCTTCGTCCCGCCAAAATGGCCCGACGTCACTGGAACGTTTTAACGCAGCACGGATCATATCCGTGTCTTTTGTAGGAACACCTAATAACTATGAATACTCAAATCCAGACTCAGGATGCCATTCGCACCCTAACCAACGCTTTTGCTCCAATGAACTGCCTGATTATGGCCGCTCGCAAAGGCTGCTTCAGCTTCACCCTGGTCAACGAACACGGCATCGCCCGTCACAGCGAACGCCTGTACCCCGATCAATATTCCAGCGCAGAGCCTCTGCAAGCTGTGATCGAGCGTACTCGTCAGGCACTTATCGCCTAAGACCCGCAAGCGCTTACCCAACAAGCCCTGCCCGAACAGCAGGGCTTTTTGTTGGGCGTCATTTAAGAAATATCCGGCATCGCTTAAGCACTTGCGGATATATCGTCTACACCTAGAAGCTACAAACGATTTAAAAACAGAGCTTTACAACCGGAATATGACACTACACTTCAACTCAAGCGGCATAATCCGCTGCCGGCGCACCCTCACGATCCACAGCTGCCAAGCGCCTGGGTGCCACCGGCCATTTTAAAAAGCCAAGGCTGCACGGGGATCGCGCCAGGGAGCTGAAGCTTTACGTGACTGCATCAAAGTTAACCTGAACAAACAAAAATACAGTTTGGACGTTTAAGTTTTGTTGCCAGGCATTGCAGCCAGCCAACCTTTACACCGACAGCACACCCGCAAGACCTGCCGTAACGCCAAGTAGTTGAGCTAAAAGGACGTTTGCACACTTTCAAGGATGTTGGGCGCGACTGCATGACCGTTCTCAACCAAGCAGCTTGAGATTTTTCAACCCTCTGCAAACCTGTAAATGATCGGAAAACGGTCGGATTGTCCTACAAAACATCGTTATCTTCTGCGATTTAGCCTATAGCGCTCTTACAAAAATGTTGGTAGCTTTCGTCCGGTGATCAAAAGGAGTTCTAATAATGAAAAAAGTAATGCTCAAGACCACACTTAGCCTCGCTGTCACTTTGGCTTCCAGCCAGATTTTCGCAAGCGGCTTCGCCCTCAACGAACAAAGCGTTAGCGGTATGGGGACCGGCTTCGCAGGTCGCTCATCTTCTGCTGACGATGCAAGTACCGTTTTCGGTAACCCTGCCGGTATGTCCCGCCTGAGCGGACAACAGGTCACTGGTGGTATCGCCGTGATCGACGCCACAACCGATATCAAAAATGCAAACGGTAATGCCAAAGGTACCAACAAAGGCGACATGGTCCCTTTCACCGGCGTGCCTATGGGCTTCTACACCAATAAGCTCAATGATCAGTGGGCCATCGGCTTCGGTGTTTATGCACCTTTCGGCCTGGCAACTGAGTACGAAAAAAGCTTCCAGGGCCGCGCCTTCGGTAGCACCAGCGACGTAAAAGTCGTGACCCTGCAGCCTACTGTCAGCTACGCCTTCAACGACCGCGTTTCGGTAGGTTTCGGCCCGACCATCAACCGCATCTCCGGCAAGCTTGAGTCGCAGCTTGCGCTGGTTCCGGGCACACCCGAAGCCAAAGTCAAAATCAAGGGTGACGACACCGCGCTGGGCTGGAACGCCGGTGTTCTGGTGCAGGCCACAGACACCACCCGTGTCGGTTTGACCTACCACTCCAAAGTGACCTACAAACTCAAGGGTCACACCGAAGTTGAAGCAGGCGCAGGCACTCCACCTCAGTTGCTGCAAAGCAACCGCTATGACGCTTCGCTGTCGATCGACACCCCGGAATCCTGGGACCTGTCCGTTACCCAAGACCTGTCTGATGCCTGGAAGGTCTATGCCGGTAGCACCTGGACCCGCTGGAGCCGCCTGAAAGACATCACCGTGCAGAACAAAGGCGTGACCATGGCCAACTCCGGTGCTGGTGGCGCTCAAGCATTCACGACCATCAAAGAAGAACAAAACTGGCACGACACCTGGGCTTACGCCATCGGTACGTCGTATCAGTTGAACAAGCAGTGGGTACTGCGTACGGGCCTGACCTGGGACCAATCGCCTACCAACAACCAAAACCGTTCGCCACGTATCCCAACGGGTGACCGTACGATCTTTAGCCTGGGTGCCGGTTACGCCGTCAACGAGAATCTGGTTATCGACGTGGCTTACTCTTACCTGAAAGAAGAGTCGGTCAAAGTTAACGATTCCAAAGGCATCAACAACTACAGCGCCAAGTACGAAAACAGCGCCAACGGCTTTGCTGTCGGTGCAACGTACAAGTTCTAAGCTTGCGAGTGCTTGACGCTCACGCGGCCTGAACTAAAAAGCCCCGCTCTCTTTACAGATGCGGGGCTTTTTTTTGTGTAGGAATCAGGACTTTGAGGCGATGGCTTTTTCTATAGCTTCAATCAACTCCGGGTTGTCCGGCTTGGTCAAGCTCGAGAAGCTGGCAATCACATTGCCTTTACGGTCCACCACGTACTTGTAGAAATTCCACTTGGGCGTGCTGCTTTGTTCAGCCAATACCTTGAACAGGTGCGTTGCATCGTCACCCCGCACTTTTTGCGGTTCGGTCATGGTGAAGGTCACACCGTAATTGACGTAGCAGACCTTGGCCGTCTCTTCGCCATCTTTGGCCTCTTGCTTGAAGTCATTGGACGGTACGCCGAGCACTTCCAGCCCCTGGCCCTTAAAGCGCTGGTTCAAGTCCTCCAGCCCTTTGAACTGGGGCGCAAAGCCGCAAAAACTGGCCGTGTTCACAATCAACAAAGGCTTGCCGGCAAACTGCTTGCACAGATCGATCGATTCTTTGGCCCGCAGCTTGGGCAATGAACCTTCAAGCAAAGACGGGCAATCAGCCGCCCAGACAGAACCCGCGCACGCCAACAACAGTACGGGCATCGCAATCCAGCGCTTTAGCATTGTTCGTGTCCTTTATAGAGGTGCAAGCACAGAACTTACTCGCCCCGGCACGGCACTAGCAAGTGCCCATGCCTAACTCCAGCAAGGCCAGGCCACCTTGATGCCAGCCCCACCAGCTCAGGGCCAGCAGCAAAAAGCCTGCACTGATGCCACCCAACCAAAGCCACAGTGAACTCACGCCATGCTCCCTTGTGCCTGCAAACGCGCAACCGGACGCTCACGCACCGGCCAGTTCAAGGCCGCTGCCAACAGACTGAGCACAATCGAGCCTTGCCAGATCAGGTCGTAACTGCCGGTTTGATCATAGACCACGCCGCCCAGCCAACCGCCCAGAAATGCGCCCAGTTGATGGAACAAAAAGACAATCCCGCCCAGCATCGACAAGTTACGCACGCCAAACATTGTGGCGACGGTGCCGTTGGTCAGCGGCACCGTCGAGAGCCACAAAAAGCCCATGGCCATGCCAAACAGGTAAGCGCTGAATTGCGACAGCGGCGCCCACAAAAACACCACGATCACCACGGCGCGCGCCAGGTACAACGCGGTCAGCAAGCGCGGTTTGGACATACGCCCGCCCAGCCATCCGGCGGTGTAAGTACCAAAAATATTAAACAGGCCAATCAGGGCCAATACCGTAGTGCCCACGGTGGCAGGCAAATGCTGATCGACCAGGTAGGCCGGCAAGTGGATGCCGATAAACACCACCTGAAACCCGCAGACAAAAAAACCAAACGCCAGCAGCCAGAAGCCCGAGTGAGTGCACGCCTCACGCAGCGCCTCCTTGAGCGTTTGCTCGCCGCCCAGACTCGGCGTTGGGCGGTCCTTGAGCATGCTCACCAACGGCACGATCATGGCCACCAGCAAACCCAGTACCAGCAAGGCGGACGACCAGCCAACCCAGCCGATCAGCCCCAGCGTGCCGGGCAGCATTGCAAACTGGCCAAAGGAGCCTGCCGCACTGGCGATCCCCATGCCCATGCTGCGTTTCTCGGGCGGCAAAGCACGGCCGACCACACCCAAAATGACCGAAAACGACGTGCCGGACAGGCCGATACCAATCAATAGGCCAGCACTCAACGACAGCGTCAGCAACGAGTCCGACATGCCCATCAGCACCAGCCCGACGGCATAGAGCACACCGCCGACGATCACCACTTTGGCGGCGCCAAAGCGATCGGCCAACGCACCGGTGAACGGTTGAGCCAGGCCCCAGATCAGGTTCTGCAAGGCAATGGCGAAGGCAAACACCTCTCGCCCCCAGCCGAACTGCGCACTCATGGGCGGCAAGAACAGACCAAAGCCGTGCCTGACCCCCAACGACAGCGCCAAAATCAACGCACTGCCCAGCAGTATCCACCCGCTCGTTCGCCACACCGATGTCATTGTTATTCTCCTGATGCGGGTATATACCCATTCTTATTCGTAAAACGGGTGCTAATCGACACCCGCCAGCTCATCCAATAACTGCAGCAACTGTTCGCGCCGGTCTTCTCCCAAACGCGCGACCAACCGCTGTTGTGCGGCCTCCCAGGCGGGCCAGGCGGCATTGAAGCGCCTCTCACCCTCTTCGGTCAGGCAGACCAGCCGATTACGGTGGTCCTCACCTTCAGACATCTTCACCAGGCCAGCGCCTTCCAGCACCCGCAGATTGCGCCCCAAAGTACTGCGATCCAGCCCCATGGCCTCGGCGAGGCTGGAAATACTCGGCTGGTCCAGTCGCTTGAGGTTGCTCATCAATGAAAACTGCGCAACGTTGATCCCGAAGCCATCCAGGGCCCCGTCGTAATGTCGGCTGATGCCCCGCGAAGCACGTCGCAGGTTGGTGCATAAACACTGGGTTGGTAACATTTTGTATGTATATACCCGCAATGAAGGAGAATCAAGATTTAAACAACACCGGGGGTCAATCTGCCACCAGCGCCAACCCCACTAAAACCAGTACTTCCAGCAGTTCCAGCAACGCACCCGCGGTATCGCCCGTGGTGCCGCCCAAGCGCTGCATCATCAGCCGGCGCAGCCACACAAAGCCCAACGCAGCCAGCAGTAAGGCCCACATCCCGGCAGTACCGGCCAACACAACACAGGCCACAGCACTGAGCCCCAGCACCCACCAACCCGATTTGCGCGGCAAGTAATCGGCCAAGGCCTGGCCCAAGCCGCCCGCCCGCACGTAAGGCGTGGTCAGAAACACCGCCAGCAACGCACTGCGGCCGATCAGTGGGGCGATCAACAAGACGGCCGTATGTTGCTGCTCGATCAACGCCAGCAAGGCACAGAACTTGAGCAACAACACCAGTACTAGCGTAACCACGGCGATCGGGCCGCTGCGCGGGTCTTTCATGATGGTCAGGGTGCGCTCGCGATCCCCAAAGCCGCCCAGCCAGGCATCCGCGCTGTCAGCCAGACCGTCCAGGTGCAGGCCACCACTGAGCAACACCCAGGCGCTCAGCAACAGCGCCGCATGCAACAGCAACGGCGCCCCGGCCAACAGGCCGTTCAGCGCCCACAACAGCACGCCAAACAACAGCCCGACCAGCGGGTAGAACAACAACGAACGCCCCAGCTCCTGGGGTTGCGGCATGCCGGGCAAGCGGATCGGCAAGCTGCTCAGAAACTGCAAGGCAATCCAGAACGGCAACATGCTCAGCGCCCCTCGCTCAAAACGCCGTGTGCGTCGACCTGCAACTCGAACAGCGCACCATTAACCACCTGAATGTTCAGCAACTGTTCACGGGGCAGACCACGGGCCTGCGCCAGCAGCAACTTCATCACCCCGCCGTGGCACACCACCAGCACCCGCTCCCCCGCGTGGGCCTGCTGCAAGCGCGTGACCGCCGCCAGCACCCGCTGCGAGAACTCAAGCACCGGCTCGCCCTGAGGCGGGGTGAAACTGTAAGGGTTTGCCCAAAACAGGCCCAGTGCCTGCTCATCGGTTTGCATCAGTGCGGCGGCGCCCTGCCCTTCCCACTCGCCAAAATGCAGCTCTTGCAGGTCTTTGTCGAACGTCACCGGCAGCGCCAGTTGCCCGGCCAGTTCTTGGGCGAACAAAGCACAGCGCTGCAACGGCGAACTGACAATCCGGTCCCACGGGCCTTGGCCTTGAACGGCTGCGCGCATTTGCTCCCAGCCCACGGGCGTCAGCGCATCATCAAGGCTGCCGCGCAGCCCTCCGCCCAGCTCGGTTTCACCATGGCGCAGCAAGTCCAGGGTCACGCTCATGCCGGGCGATCCGCGACGGCTGCTTCCGCAAACGTTGCCATCTGCCCGTGCAGGTCACAGGCCAGACGCACCAACGGCACCGCCAATGCAGCGCCACTGCCTTCACCCAAACGCAAACCGAGGTCGAGCAACGGCTCAGCCTGCAAGCTTTGCAGGACACGGTGATGCCCGTGTTCAGCACCGCGATGGCCAAACACCAGCCATTCCCGGCACTCAGGGTTCAAGCGCACGGCAACCATGGCGGCAACGGTGCAAATAAATCCGTCGACCAACGCCACAATCCCGGCTTGCGCGCACGCCACATAGGCGCCGGCCAGGGCCGCGATTTCAAAACCGCCCAAGCGGAACAAGGTTTGTAGCGGGTCGTCCAGGTAGCCGTCATGAAACGCCAGCGCTTGCTCAATCACCCGCGCCTTGTGGCTCACGCCCGCAGCATCCAGCCCGGTGCCCGGCCCGGTCAGCTCAGACGCGGGGCATTGCAGCAGCGCACTGGCCACGGCACTGGCCGAAGCCGTGTTGCCAATGCCCATCTCGCCACCCACGAACAACTCGCTGCCCTGCTCTTGTGCCCGGGCCACGCTGTCACGACCGGCCGCCAGGGCTTTCAGGCCTTGAGCATCAGACATGGCAGGGCCTGCGGCGAAATTGGCAGTGCCCGCTCCCAACTGTAAATGTCGCACACCCGGCAAGTTGAGCATCGGCGTTACCGTGCCCAGGTCGACGACGTCCAGGTGCGCGCCCAACTGACGGGCCAGCACGCTGATTGCCGCGCCACCGCTGACAAAGTTGGCCAGCATCTGCCCGGTCACTTCCTGCGGGTAGGCCGATACGCCCTCGGCGACCACGCCATGATCACCGGCAAAAATCGCAATCCACAACTGATCGACACGCGGTTTCAAGCGCCCCTGCAACCCGGCCAATTGAACGGCCAGGGTTTCCAGTTGCCCCAGCGAACCCGCTGGTTTGGTCAACTGTTGCTGGCGTTCGGCCGCGGCCGCTTGCACCTCACGATCAACCGCTTTGCACGGGTTCAGCCACCACGGGGTATTCATAGCGCAGTTCCTTTCAATGTCAGGGGCAGGCCCGCCACGGTCAGTACGACTCGCTGGCAACGTTCGGCCAAGGCTTGATGCAACCAACCGGCTTCATCGACGTAACGGCGAGTCAATTCGCCCAGCGGCACGACACCCATTCCGGTTTCGTTGCTGACAAATACAATATGCCCCGGCAATCCAGCCAGGCACTCCAGCAGCGCATCACGCTCGGCGCTCAAGCGCTGCGGGTCTTCAAGCATCAGCAGATTGGTCAGCCACAAGGTCAGGCAATCCACCAGCAGGCAGGTCTCTGTACCGGCGTTTTCACGCAGCACGCGGGCCAGCTCAATCGGCTCTTCGATCAAGCCCCACTGTGCGGGGCGACGCTCACGGTGCAGGCGGACCCGCTT
This sequence comes from Pseudomonas sp. PS01297, assembly GCF_029959305.1. Lineage (NCBI taxonomy): Bacteria > Pseudomonadati > Pseudomonadota > Gammaproteobacteria > Pseudomonadales > Pseudomonadaceae > Pseudomonas > Pseudomonas sp. PS01297. The sequence goes on along the minus strand of NZ_JASCPQ010000048.1, from coordinate 237 downwards.
GTTCATTTCGCCGTCCAGCGGCTGGCTGGTGGCGATGTAGATGACAGCGCAGCCAGAGTCGGCCGCGAGCTTCTCGGCCAAGCGGCTTTTACCCGAACGAGCGCCACCCAAAATCAGTTGCTGCATGTATAAAAACCTCAAAAATACCGCTTTTGATCTTGTGGGAGCGGGCTTGCTCGCGATGCAAGCGACGCGCTATTACTGGCAAACCAGGTCGATGCTATCGCGAGCAAGCCC
>NZ_JASCPQ010000047.1:0-38600 GCF_029959305.1 Pseudomonas sp. PS01297 | reverse complement strand
GGCTTGCTCGCGATTGAATCAACAAGGTGTCACTGACACACCGTGTTGCCTCATCGCGAGCAAGCCCGCTCCCACAGGGGCATCATTGAACAGCGCACTGTTTTGGATCATGCTTTTTTCAGCGCTCTTTTGTAGCGCACAGCCGCCGCTTTTTACTCCCTTCCCAGCTTTAAACGCTCCCTCAACCCCATGTGGTTCGGTTATTGCTTCGTCTATGACGTCGTTACGCTCCAGCAACCGGTTATTAGGGATTGAATAATGAAAAAAGCATTTCTGGCCCTTTCTGCACTGACTTTATGCATGGCTGCGGGTTCTGTTTTGGCCAAAGAGTACAAAGAGCTGCGTTTTGGTGTTGACCCGTCTTATGCACCCTTTGAGTCCAAAGCCGCTGACGGCAGCCTGGTGGGTTTTGATATCGACTTGGGCAACGCCATTTGCGCCGAGCTGAAAGTGAAGTGCAAATGGGTCGAATCCGACTTTGACGGCATGGTACCCGGGCTTAAAGCCAACAAATTCGACGGTGTTATCTCGTCGATGACCGTGACCCCCGCCCGCGAAAAAGTCATCGACTTCTCTAACGAGCTGTTCTCCGGCCCGACATCGCTGGTGTACAAAAAAGGCTCAGGGTTAAGCGCTGATACCGCCTCGCTCAAAGGCAAAACCGTGGGCTACGAACAAGGCACCATCCAGGAAGCCTACGCCAAAGCGGTGCTGGATAAAGCCGGGGTCAAAACTCAGGCCTATGCCAACCAGGACCAAGTCTATGCCGACCTGATTTCCGGCCGTCTCGACGCCTCGGTGCAAGACATGCTGCAGGCTGAACTGGGCTTTCTGAAATCGCCGCAAGGTGCCGGTTACGAAATCAGCGCAGCCATTGACGATCCTCTGCTGCCGTCCAAAACCGCGGTGGGTATCAAGAAAGGTAACCAAGCGCTACAAACCCTGCTGAACAAAGGTATCAAAGCGTTACACGACGATGGCACCTACACCAAAATCCAGCAAAAGCACTTCGGCGACTTGAATCTGTACAGCGGCAAATAACGCGCTGGCACCCATGCGCGCATGGGTGCCTTTTTCAACGCCTTGGGTTCGACTGTCATGTTTGAAAACCTCGTGCAGAACCTTGGATTGTCTGCCCTCAGCTTGCAGGGGTTCGGCCCCCTGCTGCTGGAAGGCACCTGGATGACCATCAAGTTATCGGTCCTGTCGCTGGCCGTGAGCGTGTTGCTCGGCCTGCTTGGCGCCAGCGCCAAACTCTCCAGCCTGAGGCTGTTGCGCCTGCCGGCCCAGCTCTACACCACCCTGATTCGCGGCGTACCGGACCTGGTACTGATGCTGCTGATTTTTTATAGCCTGCAAACCTGGCTGACCAGCCTGACAGATGCCATGGATTGGGATTACATCGAAATTAACCCGTTCAGCGCAGGCGTGATCACGCTGGGGTTTATCTATGGCGCGTATTTCACCGAGACCTTTCGGGGCGCGATTCTCTCGGTGCCCCGTGGGCAGGTCGAAGCCGCCACCGCCTACGGCCTGAAACGCTGGCAACGCTTTCGTTTTGTGGTCTTTCCGCAAATGATGCGTTTCGCCCTGCCAGGCATTGGCAATAACTGGATGGTGATGCTCAAGGCCACAGCCCTGGTGTCGATCATTAGCTTGGCCGATCTGGTCAAGGCGGCCCAGGATGCGGGTAAAAGCACCTATGAGCTGTTTTACTTTTTGGTGATTGCCGCACTCATCTATCTGGCAATCACCAGCGCCTCGAATGTGGTTTTGCGGCGGCTGGAACGCCGTTATGCCCTGGGCTGCCGGGAGGCCGTACGATGATCGAGTTGTTGCAGGAGTACTGGCGGCCGTTTCTGTACAGCGACGGTAGCCAAATCACCGGGCTGGCAATGACGCTGTGGCTGTTGAGCGCCGCACTGATCATCGGCTTTGTACTGTCTATCCCGCTGTCTATCGCCAGGGTTTCATCCAAACGCTGGATCCGTTGGCCCGTGCAGTTCTACACCTATGTGTTTCGTGGGACACCGCTGTATATACAGTTGCTGATTTGCTACACCGGGATCTACAGCATCGCCGCCGTTCGCGCCCAACCGCTGCTCAATGAATTCTTCCGTGATGCCATGAACTGCACGGTGCTGGCCTTCGCCCTCAACACCTGCGCCTACACCACGGAAATCTTTGCCGGCGCCATTCGCAGCATGGCCCACGGCGAAATTGAAGCGGCCAAAGCCTACGGTCTCAGTGGCTGGAAGCTTTATGCCTACGTCATCATGCCCTCGGCCTTACGCCGCTCGTTGCCGTTTTACAGCAATGAGGTGATCCTGATGCTGCATTCGACCACCGTGGCTTTTACTGCAACGATCCCTGACGTATTGAAAGTCGCAAGGGACGCTAACTCAGCGACCTTCTTGACCTTCCAGTCGTTCGGCATCGCCGCCATCATCTATTTGTGCGTGACCTTTATTTTGGTCGGTTTGTTTCGACTGGCGGAACGCCGCTGGTTGGCTTTTCTCGGCCCTGCTCACTAGGACTCAACCATGGCGCAACATCAAACCCATCCTTTGCTGGCCCCCGTTCCAGGCACCGAGAGGCAGATTCACAGCTTCCACTACGGCCCGGCCAAGCCACAGGGCAAGATCTACATTCAAGCCTCACTGCATGCCGATGAACTGCCCGGCATGCTGGTGGCGTGGCATCTGAAAAAACACCTGGCCGAGCTGGAAAGCGCCGGCCGCCTGCGCAGTGAAATCGTGGTGGTGCCCGTGGCCAACCCGATCGGGCTGGAACAAGTGGTCATGGACATCCCGCTGGGGCGTTATGAGCTGGAAAGCGGGCAGAACTTCAACCGCAACTTTCTGGACTTGAGCACGCAGATCGGTGATGAAATCGAAGGGCTGCTGACCCCCGACCCTGAGCAAAACCGGCAGATCATCCGCCAGCACCTGCGCAAGGCGCTGGCCGCACAGGTGCCGGCAACCCAGCTGCAATCCCAGCGTCTGACCTTGCAAACCCTGGCGTGCGATGCGGATGTGGTACTGGACCTGCACTGCGACTTTGAAGCCGTGCCTCACCTGTACACCACCCCTGAGGCCTGGTCGCAGGTTGAGCCGCTGGCGCGCTACCTCGCAGCCCAAGCCAGCCTGCTGGCAACGGACTCGGGCGGCCTGTCGTTTGATGAGTGCTTCACCCTGCTGTGGTGGACGTTGCAACAGCGGTTTGAGGGCAGCTTTGAGATTCCACAGGGCAGTTTCTCGGTGACCGTGGAGTTGCGCGGCCAAGGTGACGTCAGCCACGCCCTCGCCGAGCAGGATTGCCAGGCGCTGATTGATTACCTGATCACGCTCGGCGCGATTGAAGGCCAAGCCAGTCGTTTGCCCGAGTTGCTGTACCCCGCCACCCCGCTGGCCGGTGTTGAGCCCGTCACCTCAACGGCGGGTGGCGTGCTGGTGTTTCACGTCAAACCCGGCGATTACCTGAGCGCCGGTCAATTGGTGGCGGACGTCATCGACCCTGTCAGCGACCGCCTCACCCCGGTTTACACCACCCGCGAAGGCCTGGTTTACGCCCGTTCGATAAGGCGCATGGCCACCGCGGGCATGGTGATAGCCCATGTCGCGGGGCGTGAAGCCTATCGCAGCGGCTACCTACTCTCTGCTTGAGGTGTGCATGTACAAACTCAGCGTCGACGGCTTGCACAAGCGTTATGGCGACAATGAAGTACTCAAAGGTGTGTCGCTCAAGGCGAAAACCGGGGACGTGATCTGCCTGATTGGCGCCAGCGGCTCGGGCAAGAGCACCTTTTTGCGCTGCATCAACTTTCTCGAAACTCCCAACGATGGCGCCATCAGCCTTGATGGAAAGTTGATTCGCATGATCAGCGACAAAAACGGCATGCGGGTGGCTGACGATGCTGAGTTGCAACGCCTGCGTACCCGGCTGGCCATGGTGTTTCAGCACTTCAACCTATGGAGCCACATGACGGTGCTAGAGAACATTACCCTGGCACCGCATCGGGTGCTGGGGGTCAGTAAAAAAGACGCCGAAGAGCGCGCAAGACGTTATCTGGACAAAGTCGGCTTGCCTTCCAGAGTGGCCGATCAATACCCGGCCTTTCTGTCTGGTGGCCAGCAGCAGCGTGTTGCTATTGCCAGAGCATTGGCGATGGAACCCGAGGTGATGCTGTTCGATGAGCCGACCTCGGCACTGGACCCGGAGCTGGTGGGTGAAGTCTTAAGGGTGATTCAGGGGCTGGCCGAAGAGGGCCGGACCATGATCATGGTGACCCACGAAATGAACTTCGCCCGCAAAGTGGCGAGTCAAGTGGTGTTCCTTCACCAGGGATTGATTGAGGAACAAGGTCCGCCAAGTGACGTGCTGGACAACCCTCAGAGCGAACGTTTGCGCCAGTTTTTGAGCGGCAACTTGAAGTAACGCCTGTTCGTGTAGCTGCTGACAATGCAGCAGCTACAGACGGCTGTTTACGCCACTGGGGCAGGCGGAGCTTCATCCGGCAGTGTGGGCACGCCAGGTTCGGTGGGTTGCGGGGTGTCTGGATCAGGCTGGCCGGGAATGCCACCTGCATGCAACTGGGGATACGCGAGTAGCGACCAGGCCAATAATCCAACCTGATTGGGCTCAAGGTTTGCCAGTTTGGCGCGGATACTCGGATCGATCTTCATGGGGCACTCCTGAGCGATGTCCGGTTCGCTGAGGTGCGAAACCGGAATACAGTCAATAGAGTGCTTTTTCGTTCAGAAATTCCTGCTGTTCGTCAGGTACGTGGCAAAGTCACACCACGCTGGCCCTGGTACTTGCCGCCACGATCCTTGTACGACACTTCACATTCTTCATCGGATTCGAAGAACAGCATCTGTGCCACACCTTCGTTTGCATAGATTTTGGCAGGCAGTGTGGTGGTGTTTGAGAACTCCAGCGTCACGTGGCCTTCCCACTCTGGTTCAAGCGGCGTCACGTTAACGATGATGCCGCAACGTGCATAGGTGCTTTTACCCAGGCAAATGGTCAGCACGTTGCGTGGAATACGGAAGTATTCAACGGTGCGCGCCAGGGCGAAGGAGTTGGGCGGGATGATGCACACATCGCTGGTGACATCGACAAAGCTGCCTTCATCGAAGTTTTTCGGATCAACGGTGGCCGAATTGATGTTGGTGAACACCTTGAATTCATTGGCACAGCGCACGTCATAACCGTAGCTCGACACGCCGTAAGAAATCAGACGATCAGCCCCTTCGCCGCGCACCTGGCGCTCAACGAAAGGTTCGATCATGCCGTGCTCTTGCGCCATGCGGCGAATCCACTTGTCTGATTTGATGCTCATGGCGGGGGTGTCCTGAATAGCGAGGTGGAAAAATTCTGTTCGGCATCTTACCGGGGCCGGGGTTTCGGTTCAAAGGCTGGGGGGAAATTCTTGAAAATAGCTGTAGGCGTACTGAATACAGGCTGTACGGGCAACCATCAGTCACGTTTTTCGAGAAACCTTCGCAAAGACCCTTTGCACGTCCCGGAAAAAGGGGTAAGGTGGCGCCACTGTGCTGCTTGTGTCACTGAGAATCTCTACACGATATGTTGAATTTCGATCCAACCATCTCCAAGAATTTTTCCTGCTCTTTGCACTCAGTCTCGGCCAGGGCTCTTCCTGCGTCGCAGTTATCTTTGTTCAAGGAGTTACACCATGTCTAATCGCCAAACTGGTACCGTTAAGTGGTTCAACGATGAAAAAGGCTTCGGCTTCATCACTCCACAATCCGGTGACGACCTGTTTGTTCACTTCAAAGCAATCCAATCCGACGGCTTCAAGAGCCTGAAAGAAGGCCAACAGGTTTCTTTCATCGCTACTCGCGGTCAGAAAGGCATGCAAGCTGAGGAAGTTCAAGTTATCTAACTTGTACTGATCCAGTAAAAAACCCCGCCCTTAAAAGCGGGGTTTTTTTATGCCTGTCGTTTAAAGACCTTGTAGGAGCGAGCTTGCCTCGCGATCTTTTGGTCTTTTATAAAGATCGCGAGACAAGCTCGCTCCTACAGGGGGTTACGGGGTATCAGTCGTCGCTGGTGGTAATGGTCGGCATAGCCTGGGTGGCGGCTTCGCTCAGAACAATCCGCGCTCCGACGTGTCGGGCCAGTTCTTGGTAGATCAAGGCTATCGGGCTATTGGGGTCGGCAATCGCGGTCGGCTTGCCGTTATCGGCTTGCTCGCGGATTTCCATCGCCAGCGGCAACGAGGCCAGAACTTCCACGCCGTATTGAGTCGCCAGTTTCTCGCCACCGCCTTCACCGAACAAATGCTCCGCGTGACCACAGTTCGAGCAAATGTGCACAGCCATGTTCTCTACAACGCCCAATACCGGAATGTTTACCTTGCGGAACATTTCGACACCCTTGCGTGCATCCAGCAAAGCCAGGTCTTGCGGCGTCGTCACAATCACAGAACCCGCCACCGGGACTTTCTGCGCCAGGGTCAGCTGGATATCGCCCGTGCCGGGCGGCATGTCGATCACCAGGTAATCGAGGTCATTCCAGGCGGTTTGGGTCACCAACTGCAACAGAGCGCCCGACACCATGGGGCCGCGCCAGACCATCGGTGTGTTGTCGTCAGTCAGAAACGCCATCGACATGACCTCAACGCCATGCGCCTCAATCGGCACAAACCATTTCTGATCACGGATTTTCGGGCGAGTACCCTCAGCGATACCGAACATCACGCCCTGGCTAGGGCCATAAATGTCGGCGTCTAAGATCCCCACTCGCGCTCCTTCACGCGCCAGCGCCAGCGCCAGGTTGGCGGCTGTGGTGGATTTACCCACGCCGCCTTTGCCCGAGGCAACGGCCACAATGTTTTTCACATTGGCCAGCCCCGGGATTTGCGCCTGCGCCTTGTGCGGGGCAATCACGCAATTGATCTCAACCTTGGCCGAGGACACGCCATCCAGATTGCTGATGGCCATTTGCAGCGTTTGCGCCCAGCCATTCTTGAACAGGCCGGCGGCATAACCCAGTTCGAGCTGAACATTGACATGCTCGCCCTGGACTTCAATGTGACGTACACACCCGGCGCTGACCGGATCCTGGTTCAAATATGGGTCGGTGTATTGGCGAAGGACGGCCTCCACCGCTGCGCGATTGACTGCGCTCATGGGCAACTCCCGAAAAAGGCTGAGTGAAACAGGTCGCTATCGTACCTGTAATAAATCACCTGGCGCAGGCTTTTGAACTGGTCAAAAACATCAGAAAGCATCAGATAGCCGCTCACGGGGTGAAATATATTGCCCGGCGCTTTATAGTGGCCGACCACCGTCTCATCAAGTAGCCGAGCCCCATGTCCGAGCCACGCAAGATCCTCGTCACCAGCGCCCTGCCCTATGCCAATGGTTCAATTCACCTTGGCCATATGCTTGAGTACATCCAGACCGATATGTGGGTGCGCTATCAAAAGCAACGCGGCAACCAATGCACGTATGTCTGCGCAGACGACGCCCACGGCTCGGCCATCATGTTGCGTGCCGAGAAAGAAGGCATTACACCTGAGCAACTGATCGCCAACGTGCAGGCCGAACACTGCGCCGACTTCTCCGAGTTCCTAGTGGAGTTCGATAACTATCACTCGACTCACGCCGAAGAAAACCGTGAGCTGTCGAGTGCGATTTATATCAAGCTGCGCGAAGCCGGCCATATCGCCACACGCTCGATTACTCAGTATTTCGACCCGGAAAAGAAAATGTTCCTGGCCGACCGTTTCATCAAGGGCACCTGCCCTAAATGCGGCACTGATGATCAGTACGGCGATAACTGCGAAAAATGCGGCGCAACTTACGCTCCGACGGACCTGAAAAATCCGAAGTCGGCGATTTCCGGTGCCACGCCGGTACTCAAGGATTCCCAGCACTTCTTCTTCAAGCTGCCCGACTTCGAAGCCATGCTCAAAAGCTGGACACGAAGCGGCGCGCTGCAAGATGCAGTCGCAAACAAAATCGCCGAATGGCTGGATAGCGGCCTGCAAGAGTGGGACATCTCCCGCGATGCGCCGTATTTCGGTTTCGAAATCCCGGGCGAGCCAGGCAAGTACTTCTATGTCTGGCTGGACGCGCCGATCGGCTACATGGCCAGCTTCAAGAACCTGTGCGAACGTCGCCCTGAACTGGACTTCGACGCGTACTGGAACAAAGACTCCAGCGCCGAGCTTTACCACTTCATCGGCAAGGACATCGTGAACTTCCACGCCCTGTTCTGGCCAGCCATGCTCGAAGGCGCAGGCTATCGCAAGCCTACCGCGATCAACGTTCACGGTTACTTGACCGTTAACGGTCAAAAAATGTCCAAGTCCCGTGGCACGTTCATCAAGGCGCGCACCTACCTTGATCACCTATCACCCGAATACCTGCGCTACTACTACGCAGCCAAATTGGGCCGTGGCGTCGATGACCTGGACTTGAACCTCGAAGACTTCGTGCAAAAGGTCAACTCTGACCTGATCGGCAAAGTGGTCAACATTGCCAGCCGTTGCGCAGGCTTCATCCACAAAGGCAACGCCGGTGTAATGGTTGAAGGCAACGCAGCGCCTGAGCTGACCGAAGCCTTCCTGGCCGCGGCGCCAAGCATTGCCGACGCCTATGAAGCCCGTGACTTCGCGCGCGCCATGCGTGAAATCATGGCGCTGGCCGACCGTGCCAACGCCTGGATCGCCGAAAAAGCGCCTTGGGCCATGGCCAAGCAGGAGGGCAAGCAAGACGAAGTCCAGGCCGTATGCGCCTTGGGCGTCAACTTGTTCCGCCAGTTGATCATCTTCCTCAAGCCGGTATTGCCGCAGTTGGCAGCCGATGCCGAAGCGTTCCTGAATGTGGCTCCTTTGACCTGGGACGACCACAGCACCTTGCTCGCCAACCATCAGTTGAATGCCTTCAAACCGCTGATGACGCGTATCGATCCGGCGCACGTGGAAGCCATGGTCAATGCGTCCAAAGAAGACCTGATCGCCAGCCAGACCGATACCGGTACTGCAGCGCCAACAGGCAATGGCGAGCTGACCAAAGAGCCTTTGGCAGCCGAAATCGAGTTTGACGCGTTTGCCGCTGTCGACCTGCGCGTCGCCTTGATCCTTAAGGCCGAGGCTGTCGAAGGGGCTGACAAGCTGCTGCGTCTGACCCTGGATATCGGCGACGAACAGCGCAACGTGTTCTCGGGCATCAAAAGCGCCTACCCGAACCCGGCTGAGCTTGAAGGTCGCTTGACCATGATGATTGCCAACCTGAAACCCCGCAAAATGCGTTTTGGGGTTTCTGAAGGCATGGTCATGGCGGCGGGCCCTGGCGGTGAAGAAATTTACCTGCTGAGCCCGGACAACGGCGCCAAGCCTGGTCAACGCATCAAGTAACACGCCCTCCTCATCCGCCAGCGGCTTGCACGTCGCTGGCGGATGTTCGTTGTAGCCTCCCCTCCCGCCATGTCGGATAATCAGCGCCGTTCGTTTAACCGCCTCGCACTCATTACTCACTGCGCAGGATGACTGTCGCCCGGGTGCGGCTCGCTGTCGCTGGACTGATCACACCATGAGCCTGATTCAACGTATTGACGCCTTGTTACCGCAAACCCAATGCGGAAAATGCGGGCATCCTGGCTGCAAACCCTATGCAGAAGGCATCAGCCAGGGCGAAGCCATTAACAAATGCCCCCCCGGCGGGACTGAAACCATCGCTGCGCTGGCCAACCTGCTGAACATTCCCGTTATAGCACTGGACACAGAGCGCGGCGCGGCACCGCCTCAGGTGGCCTTTATTCGTGAAGCGGAATGCATTGGTTGCACCAAATGCATTCAAGCCTGCCCGGTGGACGCCATATTGGGCGCCGCCAAGCTCATGCACACGGTGATTGTCGATGAATGCACCGGCTGTGACCTGTGTGTTGCGCCCTGCCCTGTCGACTGCATCGAAATGCGACTGCTACCCGCCAATGTGATCCCCATTGTCGGCGGGCTTGCACAGGCGCAAGAGCAGCTCAATGCACGTACTGACAAGCGCAACCACGCCCGTAGCCGTTATGAGCGACGTGACGAACGTCTGCGACGCGATGAACAGCAACGTCAGGCAGAACGCCTGGCGCGGGTTCAACGAGCACCCGTGGCGCCTGCTGACGCCCTGGCGCTTGAGCCATCGCAGACAGAGCCCTCCTTGCTCAGCGATGCAGCGCTTAAAAAAGCCAAGGTCACGCTGGCCATGGCTCGCGCCCAACTGCATAAATCGCTCAAAGCCTTTGGTCACCCGCCGACGGCGCCACAGCAGGCACAACTGGTGACCCTGCAAGCACAATTTGAGTCTGCCGAAAAAGCCTTGGCGCAACTGGAGGCCGCCCCGGTGATAGCGGTGTCGGCACCCAGCACCGGGATTGCAGACCTCAAGCGGGCAAAAATTCAGTTAGCCATGCACCGGGCAGCACTTAAAAAGGCGCAGACCCAGGCACACACCAGCGCTGAGCTCGCACGTTTGAATGACGCCGTGTTACAGGCAGAACAGACACTTGAGGCTTTAGCCCCAGCAAAAAGCTGCTAGCTTGCCGTCACGAGATGCGTTTCTCTTCGATTAACGGACTGCTCTCCAGGAAAAGTTTTTACCCATGAACGCCGCTAAGCGCCTTGAAATCTTTCGTCGGTTTCACGAAGACAATCCAGAGCCAAAAACTGAGCTGGCTTACACATCGCCTTTCGAACTGCTGATAGCAGTCATTCTGTCGGCGCAGGCCACTGACGTCAGCGTGAACAAGGCCATGGCAAAGTTGTTCCCGGTCGCCAATACCCCAGAAGCCATCTACGCTTTGGGGGTGGAAGGGTTGTCGCAATACATAAAGACCATTGGCCTGTACAACAGCAAGGCCAAAAACGTGATTGAAACGTGCCGCTTGCTCATCGAGCGACATGCCAGTGATATACCCCAAACGCGGGAGGCGCTTGAAGCACTTCCAGGCGTAGGACGAAAAACAGCCAATGTGGTGCTCAACACCGCTTTCAGGCAACTGACCATGGCCGTAGATACCCATATCTTCAGGGTCAGTAACCGAACCGGAATAGCACCAGGCAAAAATGTGGTCGAGGTTGAAAAGCAATTGATCAAATTCGTGCCTAAGCCGTACCTGCTCGACGCTCATCACTGGCTTATCTTGCATGGTCGCTACGTTTGCCAGGCACGCAATCCACGCTGCGGGAGTTGCCGCATTGAAGACCTGTGCGATTTCAAGGAAAAAACCTCTGACGATTGAGCGATAGAGGTTTTATGGGCTGATCGATTGAGAAAAACTTTTTTACCCGTAAAGCGTTTATCGCTATAAGGGGCGCCATTGAATGTCTTAGCCTGGAGTGAACTGAATGAGCACTGGCAAAGAACAACTGGAAGTAGAAGATTTTCCAACGACAGAGCCGGACGACGCTGAAATGGCAGAGCGCCCAGTTGAAGTCGCTAAAACCAACTTGGCTAAACGCCGCACGATAGACGCCTTGCTGGCTGAAAAAAGACTCCAGAAAGAGCTCGAAGACTACCCATACGATTTGTAATCTTCAGCGCTTAACACCAAAAACCTCCTGCGCGGAGGCTTTTGGTGTTAAGGGGGTTGTGGAGCAAGCCGCTCCTCACCCCTGCCACTCACACCAAGCCATTTCGCTGTGCCAGCTCAATAAGATCAACCAGCGAGCGAGCATTGAGCTTGAGCAGTAGACGCGTTTTGTAGGTACTGACTGTTTTGTTGCTTAGAAACATGCCATCCGCTATTTCCTTATTACTCTTACCGCGCGCCAACTGCTGCAATACCATCATTTCTCGTCCAGAGAGGCGGTTAACCATGTCGGCCTCACTGGCATTCCCCAAGCTAGAGCGCACTGAATGCAACGCTTGATTAGGAAAATAACTGTAACCGGAAAGCACAGCCTTGATGGCACTTAAAAGCTCGGTTAAATCCTGCTGCTTGCATACATAACCTGCCGCCCCGGCCTGCATGCAACGCATAGAAAAATGACCGGGAGCTTGCGAAGTCAGCACTAGCACCTTTATAGGAATCGCAGGTGTTGAAAGTCGCGCAATAACTTCAAGCCCGTCGAGTTTGGGAATACCAATATCCAGAATTACAATATCCGGTGCGTACTCACGCGCCATTTGCAAAGCATCCACTCCATTATCCGTCTCTGCGATAACTTCGTAGCCATGTCGTTCCATGAGCATACGCACAGCAAGACGAATTACAGGATGATCATCCACGATCAGCACTTTATTCATGGGTAATTCCAATTTTTTCGCTGTTCGAATTTTAGAGTCAGCACAATAGCCTAGTCACAACATCCTGGGCATAGTGCCCCCCCCCAAGCACCAACAACCAAAGACATTTCCTACGCACAATAAAGATTTGCCCTACGAATAAATCACTCATAAAGATCACACTCCCACCCCACCCCTCACTTAACCGACACACGAGGAGATCACACAGGCCGATCTTTATATTAAGAGTTCAATTCTAATAACTATCGGCAACATCCTTGATCAAGCTTCAAAAAATACGTTGGCTTACATCCTGAATACCAATAATTGGCCTGACCCAAGTACTACCAAACCCTGGCGCCCATCATCCTTTATTGCTAACTCATTCAAACAGCAACCGAGCCGATTTCCCTTCAAACGCAGCAGCTGCGCAGGTAAAAACCAAAAACAGCTGACGCAATTTAAAACCGCCCGAATTCAAATACACCATGCTTAATCCTCTATTTAATTATTCATCCGCTGTATTTAACCGTACTCCAATAGAAAGACCGGCTCAACCCAACCAAACAAAAACATCCCCCTTAAGCACCCGCGCAATTTCTACCTTGAACTCATATAGATAAACAGTACCTCCCCCCTTTCTCTTTGAAAAAACCAATCCAGTTAAAATCTACTCTTTTTTTAGAAAAAAATATTACCATTTCAAACTTAAAGAAGAGGACTACAAGGCATTCGGAAATGCCCTTAAAATACGATCGAAAAACATACCCCTCAAGCCCTTTCAAACCGGCACCTCGATCCTGACTTAAAAGTAACCCAACGAAAAACTAAAATGTTACTTATTTCCTCCATACTACATCTCACATAAAAACTACCGATATCCCAGTTCTACTGGCGCAAATCACCTATTAACCCGGAGTTATCCTACAAAAAAGAAAACCAATTCCTCGACCAGAAGACGTCCTATAGAAATAATAAATACAAAAGACTTTTGATTTGCAGTTTCATAAAGCCACGACTAAATTTAAGAAAACCGCTATCGCAAACCCCTGATTCAAATTCGCACCTACAGGCTATTACTGCGATAACTGTTAAAGCCCGTTACAAAAGCGACAATAATGCTTAATCACTTCTAAAATCATCTACTCCAACCAGAATTTTCCGCAGGCCACATCATGATAAAAAGCAAAATACGGGTAAACAACCCGCTCACTGTCATTGCTATTTTCTCAATGTTAACCGAAGCTTCCGCAGCGGTTTCATTGCCGTATATCGACAGGGAAAATCAAAAAATTTATGTTTGGTTCTTAATTGTTTTCCCTTCAATTCTGATCACATTGTTTTTTTTGACTCTTAATTTCAATAACAAAACCCTCTATACCCCCATGGACTATCCCAAGGAGAACACGCGCGCAACACCAGAGCCGGCCGAGTCTGAGGGCCGTATCACGCGCACAAGACCCGCTGAAGCCCCCGGCTCACCTGCATGCCAGGCAGCGCCACTTCTGTCCAAGCCGGGGATAAAATTCATTTCCTACAGCCCTAAAAACTTTATCTTTCTGCCACAAGGGCACAGGGACTACGACTCAACCTTAGAAAAGGCTACACATAAAAAACCTGATTCAGTTCATGAGGAACAACAATTACCGCAGGGTGAAGGAGACCCAAGCAGTCTGTATCTGATCGATTTCAGCCACCCTTCTTTAAAATTGAACAACGACCATACCTTGGGAGACATCCTGCAGACTTACTACGAAATGGCACATCCAAAAAAAGAGTGCCTGCATAAGAACGATATTTTACTCCTGTTAACCAGTAGCTCATCGACGAGTCAATGGAGTCACCAACAGCGACTCGAGCTAGATACAAACATCTCTTCGCATTTAGGTGATGCCATGGTCATTACTTACAACACGCAAACCCGACAGCTCAATACATTAAGCTGACAAGATGAATAGCTCGCCTTTAATGATGATTCGCAAGCATAAAAAAACCCGACCAATGGCCGGGTTTTTTTGATACCAGGTGCAATTAGAACAACTTGCGACCCCGGTTAGCAGCAATACGCATACGCAAGGCATTCAACTTGATGAAGCCAGCAGCGTCGGCCTGATTGTAAGCGCCGCCATCTTCTTCGAACGTTGCGATATTGGCATCAAACAGCGAATCGTCAGACTTGCGGCCGGTAACAATCACATTGCCTTTGTACAATTTCAGACGTACCACGCCGTTAACGTTCACCTGAGAAGCGTCGATCATTTGTTGCAACATCAAACGCTCAGGGCTCCACCAGTAGCCGGTGTAGATCAGGCTGGCGTACTTGGGCATCAACTCGTCTTTCAGGTGAGCGACTTCGCGGTCCAGAGTGATCGACTCAATGGCGCGGTGCGCACGCAACATGATGGTGCCGCCCGGGGTTTCGTAGCAACCGCGGGACTTCATGCCGACATAACGGTTCTCAACGATGTCGAGACGACCGATACCGTTTTCGCCACCGATGCGGTTCAGCGTGGCCAGAACGGTCGCAGGTGTCATTTCAACACCGTCCAGCGCAACGATATCGCCATTGCGGTAGGTCAGTTCCAGATAAGTAGGGGTATCCGGCGCGTTTTCTGGCGACTTGGTCCAACGCCACATGTCTTCTTCGTGCTCGGTCCAGGTGTCTTCCAGTACACCGCCCTCGTAGGAGATGTGCAGCAAGTTGGCATCCATCGAGTACGGGGATTTTTTCTTGCCGTGACGCTCGATCGGGATCGCGTGCTTTTCTGCGTAATCCATCAATTTTTCACGCGACAGCAGATCCCACTCACGCCAAGGAGCGATCACTTTTACGCCCGGCTTCAGTGCATAGGCACCCAGCTCGAAACGAACCTGATCGTTACCTTTGCCGGTTGCGCCGTGAGAAATAGCATCAGCACCGGTTTCGTTAGCGATTTCGATCAGACGCTTGGCGATCAGCGGACGCGCAATAGAGGTACCCAGCAGGTACTCGCCTTCGTAAACAGTGTTGGCGCGGAACATTGGGAACACGAAATCGCGGACAAACTCTTCGCGCAGGTCGTCGATGTAGATTTCCTTGACGCCCATGGCTTGCGCCTTCGCACGTGCAGGCTCAACCTCTTCGCCCTGACCCAGGTCAGCGGTAAAGGTTACGACTTCACAGTTATAAGTATCCTGCAGCCACTTCAGGATCACCGAAGTGTCCAGGCCGCCCGAATAAGCCAGAACGACCTTGTTTACGTCCGCCATGCCATCACTCCACGGGTTGTTCTAAAAGCCGAGCAGTCTACCGCCCGCGGGGCTTAATTTACAGAGGGGCGACAGCTTAAGACGACAAAGCGACAGTAACTTTCAGCAACACGACGCCAAAAAACCTCAAGACAGCGTCGCAGGATTGGTATTTCCCACCGCAGGGGGCGGCTTGGGAGGCTCTGGCATGCGCTCCAGGCGCACACTGACACGGCGATTTTTCGCCCGATTAGCCGCACTGGTATTGGGCACCAATGGGTATTGCTCGCCATGAAAACGCATCGTGATCTGCGATTCCTGCAGGCCGTTTTCCTGCAGGTAGTTCATGACCGCCAGAGCGCGACGCCGGGACAGCTCTCGGTTGGTCAACCGATTACCGGAATTATCCGAATAACCGTCCAGCATGACGTGGTTAACCGTGGGGTCGGCCTTCATGTACTCCAGCATGATCTGCAAATCAGCACGGCCCTTGGCATCCAGTTCATTGCCGCTCCCCGGAAAACCGATCTGGCTTTGCCGGACCTGATCGAAATTCTTGGCCAGCAGTTTGGTGGTACAGGCCTCATATTCGCCATAAGCCTGACGAAATTTGACGGGCAAAAGGCGAACTTCCGATAAACCGCCCGTCGCCGAATAATGCCTTATCAGCGGGCTACGCCCTTCCAGCAACCCCCGAAACAAACGACCGGCCTGCGCCTGCGAGCTATTAAACAGCACGTTGCCGCGCCCGATGCGCACGGTGCCCAGATCGATATCACCGCGCCCCGGCTGCCACGGCGCCGCTGCCGCCAATAACGTTGCCGAACCTTCGCCCAATACCGAGTTGTAGGCATTGAGACGGAAGACAGCCTGCTCTCCGGCGCGGCGCACAAACACCCCGGCGCCAAAATCAGTGATCGGCTGGATCAGGCGGCACTCAAATTTGTCACCTTCCACTTTCCACTCCACATTCTCCAGTCGGGTCTGGAAAGTCAGGGCCATGGCAGGAACGCTGGCAAACAAGCTGAGGAGGATGAAATAACGCTGGCGCACTGAGGGCTCCGCAGATGGGTACTGGCAAAACACCGTTCACCGTTTTTACGACATACCTCGAATGTATCGGTTAACGCAGCTAAAACTTGATAGCGAGTGCCTGAGAGAGTCTTTTCCGGTAGCATTCGCATCAGTTTGACCCGCCTGGAATCCCCCAATGTCTGACCGCCTGACCCTGCTGCGTCCCGACGACTGGCACATTCATCTTCGCGATGGTGCTGTGTTGCCTCACACTGTGGCGGATGTTGCGCGCACCTTTGGCCGCGCCATCATCATGCCTAACCTCGTACCTCCGGTGCGTAACGCAGCTGAAGCCGATGCCTATCGACAGCGCATTCTCGCTGCTCGCCCGGCTGGCAGCCGTTTCGAACCGCTGATGGTGCTCTACCTCACCGACCGAACACAGCCAGAAGACATTCGTACAGCCAAAGCCAGCGGCTATGTACACGCTGCCAAGCTGTATCCGGCTGGCGCAACAACCAACTCCGACTCGGGCGTGACCAGCATCGATGCGATCTTCCCGGTCCTGGAAACCATGGCCGAAGTGGGTATGCCTTTGCTGATCCACGGTGAAGTGACCCGCGCCGATATCGACGTGTTCGATCGCGAAAAGGTCTTCATCGAAGAGCATTTGCGTCGTGTTGTGGAGCGATTCCCGACGTTGAAAGTGGTGTTTGAACACATCACCACGTCGCACGCGGTCCAGTTCGTCAACGAGGCTTCGGCCAACGTAGGCGCAACCATTACCGCGCATCACCTGCTGTACAACCGCAACCACATGTTGGTTGGCGGTATTCGCCCGCACTTCTATTGCCTGCCGATCCTCAAGCGCAACACCCACCAGGAAGCCCTGCTGGATGCGGCCACCAGCGGCAGTGCGAAGTTCTTTCTGGGCACTGACTCGGCACCGCATGCCCAGCATGCCAAAGAAGCCGCCTGCGGTTGTGCCGGTTGCTATACCGCCTATGCGGCTATCGAGCTCTATGCCGAAGCGTTTGAACAGCGCAATGCGCTGGACAAGCTCGAAGCCTTTGCCAGCTTGAATGGCCCGCGTTTCTACGGCCTGGCACCGAGCACCGAACACATCACCCTGGTTCGCGAAGAGTGGACCGCCCCAAGCAGCCTGCCTTTCGGTGAGCTGAACGTAATCCCGCTGCGCGCCGGTGAAAAACTGCGCTGGCGCCTGCTGGAGGAAAACGCGTGAGCGACGACCATTTTGATGACGAGCACGATGGCGGTCATGGCGGCGGTTCGCGCCATCCGATGGCCGAGCGCTTTCGCGGCTATCTGCCGGTCGTAATCGATGTTGAAACCGGCGGTTTCAATAGCGCTACCGACGCGCTGCTGGAAATCGCTGCCGTCACCATCGGCATGGACGAAAGAGGCTTTGTGTTCCCGGAACACACCTATTTCCACCGTGTGGAGCCTTTTGAAGGCGCCAACATCGAAGCCGCAGCCCTGGAGTTCACCGGCATCAAGCTGGATCATCCGCTGCGTATGGCGGTCAGTGAAGAAACAGCGCTGACCGACATCTTCCGGGGGGTGCGTAAAGCGCTGAAGGCCAATGGTTGCAAACGCGCCATTCTGGTGGGGCATAACAGCAGCTTCGACCTGGGCTTTCTGAATGCGGCCGTGGCGCGTCTGGACATGAAACGTAACCCGTTTCACCCGTTTTCGAGCTTCGACACTGCAACCTTGGCTGGCTTGGCTTATGGCCAGACCGTTCTGGCCAAGGCCTGCCAGGCAGCTGACATCGATTTTGACGGACGTGAGGCGCACTCGGCGCGTTACGACACCGAAAAAACCGCTGAGCTGTTCTGTGGCATCGTCAACAGCTGGAAACAAATGGGCGGCTGGAAAGACTTCAACGACTGATCACGTCGTTCGGGCTAATCACCGCGCATAAAAAAACCGGACCCAGGGTCCGGTTTTTTTATGCCGCCAAAAAGCTTACAGCTTGCCAGCATTCTCAGTCAGGTAAGCCGCAACGCCTTCAGTCGAAGCGGTCATGCCTTTGTCGCCTTTCTTCCAGTTAGCCGGGCACACTTCGCCGTGCTCTTCGTGGAATTGCAGTGCATCAACCAGACGCAGCAGCTCGTCCATGTTGCGGCCCAGTGGCAGGTCGTTAACGATCTGGGAGCGAACAACGCCCTTGTCATCGATCAGGAATGCGCCGCGCAGTGCTACGCCGCCTTCAGTTTCAACGTCGTAGGCTTTGCAGATCGCGTGGTTGATGTCGGCAGCCATGGTGTATTTCACCTGGCCAATACCGCCATTGTTCACCGGGGTGTTGCGCCATGCGTTGTGAGTGAAATGGGAGTCGATAGAGACTGCAACCACTTCAACGTTACGCGCCTGGAAATCAGGAATACGGTGATCCAGAGCGATCAGCTCCGATGGGCAAACGAAGGTGAAGTCCAGTGGGTAGAAGAACACCAGGCCGTATTTGCCTTTGATAGCAGAGGACAGCGTGAAGCTATCAACGATTTCGCCATTGCCGAGTACGGCTGCGACGGTGAAGTCAGGGGCTTGTTTGCCTACGAGTACGCTCATTGGATATCTCCTGGGTGCGACGTGAAAAACGGGACCCGGCTGCAAAGCCCTTGAGAAACAACAGGCTTGCGACCTGATCACCGCGTAAAAAGAGCGGCATCATACACCGTTCGTCTGCACAACCTGAACAAACCCCCGCCGTGCCCCAATCTACTTTGACAATCATTCTCGTTAACATTAAGATCCGTTTCATTGAATCCCAACCAGCGATGGTTCTTATTTATGTACGTTTGCCTCTGCACTGGCGTTACTGACGGAAAAATCCGCGATGCAATCTACGAAGGTTGCTGCAGCTACCGAGAAGTGCGCGAAGCCACCGGCGTCGCCAGCCAATGCGGCAAATGTGCTTGCCTGGCCAAGCAAGTGGTTCGCGAAACCCTGACCTCGCTTCAAGCCAGCCAGGCAGCCTTGGGTTTTCCAGCAGAATTTTCTGCAGCGTAATTATCAAGTTTCTAATGAACCGGACTTAACGTCCGGTTTTTTTATGCCAAAAATTCAAGTACTTAGGGCCAAAACGCGGAACACAAACATTCTTATTCCGATTAATTTTCATTTATTATTCAAACACTTAGGTTTGACAGTCGTTAATACGCAGATCAAACTCTGCCTTATATACGGTTAACTAAGGCAGGCCCTCGCGATGAAAGGCGATATTTCAGTCATCCAGCACCTCAATAAAATCCTCGGTAACGAGCTGGTTGCGATCAACCAATACTTCTTGCATGCACGTATGTATCAAGATTGGGGCCTGGAAAAGTTAGGCAAACACGAATACAACGAATCCATCGACGAGATGAAGCACGCTGACAAGCTGATCAAGCGCATCCTGTTCCTGGAAGGCCTGCCGAACGTTCAAGACCTGGGCAAGCTGCACATTGGTGAACACACCAAAGAAATGCTTGAGTGCGACCTGCGCATTGAGCGTACCGGCCACGCTGACCTCAAAGCAGCCATCGCCCATTGCGAAGTTGTTGGCGACTTTGGTAGCCGTGAACTTCTGGAAGATATTCTGGAATCCGAAGAAGAACATATCGACTGGCTGGAAACTCAGTTGGGCCTGATCGATAAAATCGGTATTGAGAATTACCTGCAATCGCAGATGGGCGAGTAACTAACGCCCACAAAAAAGCCCCGCCCTGTTTATACAGAGGCGGGGCTTTTTTATGGGCTGCTACTTGATCACTCAAGTAGCAGCAACGTCAGCCATTAAGCTTCAGTTTTGGCCGCGGCCGCTTTTGCAGTCGCTTCTTTGATCAACGTCTGCAAAGAGCCGTCTGCAAACATTTCAGCCATGATGTCGCTACCGCCAACCAGCTCACCGCCTACCCACAGTTGCGGGAAGGTCGGCCAGTTCGCGTATTTAGGCAGGTTGGCACGGATTTCAGGGTTCTGCAGGATGTCCACGTACGCGAACTTCTCACCGCAGCCCATGACGGCCTGGGCCGCTTTAGCCGAAAAGCCACACTGCGGGGCATTCGGAGCGCCTTTCATGTAAAGCAGAACGGTATTGTTGGCAATCTGATCTTTGATAGTTTCGATGATATCCATGGAGCACCTCGGCTGAACTTTCCGACTCAGTTGTCGGCACGGTGGCGCATTGTAACGGAAAGCCGAGCATGACGCTCGGTCTCCCAGACAGACAATCGTCGCAACTTCATCTCACAGTCCAGCTGTGCACACGTGGGCAGTAATGCCCCGCGTTCACTGAGAATTGCAAAACAACCTGAGGGCAGTGTACAACTGGGCAGCTGAGGTGAGGCGAATCACTTAACCGTGGTTCCAGCCGCGTGCTCATGCAGCGCAAGACTCGCCTGAACCTCTAAAACGTGACCCATATTGGCAAGACGCGACATTTCCTTATAAGATCGCGCCTTCCCCTATTTCGTCGCCCCGTGCGGCTTTCGCCGCAGGTCTCGCCGTTTTTCCGAAAAAACCCGGCTTTGAGTTCTGCGGTCGTTGCAAAGAAGGTAGTTAATGATGAGCGCAAGGCACTTTCTCTCCCTGATGGATTGCACGCCCGAAGAGCTAGTCAGCGTCATCCGTCGCGGTATCGAGCTAAAAGACCTGCGTGATCGCGGCGTTCTTATCGAACCTTTGAAAAACCGCGTCCTGGGCATGATTTTCGAAAAGTCATCGACCCGCACCCGTCTGTCATTTGAAGCCGGCATGATCCAACTGGGCGGCCAGGCTATTTTCCTGTCCCCTCGCGATACTCAATTGGGCCGCGGTGAGCCGATTGGCGACTGCGCAATTGTAATGTCGCGCATGCTCGACGCCGTGATGATCCGTACTTTTGGCCACAACACCCTGACCGAATTCGCCGCCAATTCGCGCGTCCCGGTGATCAACGGCCTGTCCGATGACCTGCACCCGTGCCAGTTGCTGGCCGACATGCAAACCTTCCTCGAACACCGTGGTTCGATCAAAGGCAAAACCGTGGCCTGGATCGGTGACGGCAACAACATGTGCAACAGCTATATAGAAGCCGCCATCCAGTTCGACTTCCACCTGCGCGTTGCCTGCCCTGAAGGCTACGAGCCGAACCCTGAGTTCGTTGCGCTGGCCGGCGATCGCGTGAGCATCGTGCGTGACCCGCGTGAAGCGGTGCGCGATGCACACCTGGTCAGCACAGACGTCTGGACCTCCATGGGCCAGGAAGAAGAAACCGCCAAACGCCTGAAGCTGTTTACGCCCTACCAGGTTGACCGCGCCCTGCTTGACCTGGCCGCCGAAGACGTCCTGTTCATGCACTGCCTGCCCGCTCACCGTGGTGAAGAAATAAGCCTCGACCTGCTGGACGACCCGCGCTCTGTAGCCTGGGACCAAGCGGAAAACCGTCTGCACGCGCAAAAAGCGTTGCTGGAGTTTCTGGTCAAACCTGCGTACCAACCCGCATGAGTCAGCCGCTATTGCTCAACCTGCGGGATCTGGCCTGTGGCTATCAAGGCCAGAGCGTGGTGCAGAACCTTAACCTGCACCTCAATGCCGGTGATATTGGCTGCCTGCTCGGCTCCTCGGGTTGCGGCAAAACCACAACGCTGCGGGCAATTGCCGGTTTTGAGCCGGTGCACCAGGGTGAAATCCAGCTCGCAGGTGAAGTTATCTCCAGTGCCGGTTTTACCTTGGCCCCAGAGAAACGTCGCATCGGCATGGTGTTTCAGGACTACGCCCTGTTCCCACACTTGAGCGTGGCCGACAATATTGCGTTTGGCATTCGCAAGCACCCGAACAAAGACCGCGTGATCGAAGAACTGCTGGAACTGGTCAATCTAAAAGACCTGGGCAAGCGTTTCCCGCACGAGCTTTCGGGTGGCCAACAGCAACGCGTTGCGCTCGCCCGGGCTTTGGCTCCTGAGCCCCAACTGCTGTTGCTGGACGAGCCCTTCTCGAACCTTGACGGTGAATTGCGCCGCAAGCTGAGCCATGAAGTGCGCGACATTCTTAAAGCGCGTGGCACCAGTGCCATTCTGGTGACCCACGATCAAGAAGAAGCCTTCGCCGTCAGTGATCATGTGGGGGTGTTTAAAGAGGGTCGCCTGGAGCAGTGGGATACGCCCTACAACCTCTACCACGAGCCGCTGACGCCATATGTAGCGAGCTTTATAGGCCAGGGCTATTTCATTCGTGGGCAATTGCTCAGCCCTGAGTCGGTACAGACCGAGCTGGGCGTATTGCGCGGCAACCGGGCTTATAGCTGGCCAACTGGCGGGGCTGTTGATGTCCTGCTGCGCCCGGATGACATCGTCTACGCCACTGATAGCGCGCTTAAAGCCAAAATCATCGGTAAGACCTTCCTTGGCGCATCGACCCTGTACCGCTTGCAATTACCCACGGGCAGCCAACTGGAGTCGATTTTCCCAAGCCATGCCGATCACGCACCCGGCACGGAAGTCGGCATCCGGGTGGCGGCAGAACACCTGGTGATGTTTCAGGGCAGCGGCAGCACAGCGGCTCAGATTCCTCACTCGGAATCCGGCGTAAGGCGTTTTAGCACCGCTCAGTGATACGAATAGTTTGTCTCGCGATCTTTTGATCGTTAAAAGATCGCGAGACGAGGTTACTCATACCGTTTACGCCCGCCCGATCGGTGCAAACTTGGCCTGCGTATGCTCAGCCAGCACGGCCGGAGCCAGTTCCACTTCCAGCCCGCGCCGTCCGGCGCTGACATAAATCGTTTCGAACCCCTTGGCGCTTTCATCAATAAACGTGCGCAAACGCTTCTTCTGCCCCAGCGGGCTGATCCCGCCCAACAGGTAACCTGTGGCACGTTGAGCTGCCGCAGGGTCAGCCATTTCGACTTTTTTGACCCCGGCCGCCTGCGCCAGCGCTTTAAGGTCAAGACTTCCGACGACCGGTACAACCGCAACCAACAACTCACTCTTTTCACTGCTGGCCAACAGCGTCTTGAACACTTGAGCCGGTTCGAGATTGAGCTTTTCTGCCGCCTCCAGCCCGTAGGACGCGGCCTTGGGGTCATGCTCGTAGCTGTGTACTCGATGTTCGGCGCGAACTTTTTTTAGCAGGTCCAATGCAGGCGTCATGACAGCCCCTGTGGTGAATTGACTAAAGAATCCAGGGCCGGATTTTAGGCCATTAGCCAATAAAAAACGCGCTGGAACGGGCTTCCCGGCACTATTTAGCGCTGAAACGTTACACCCTTACCTGCCAATTTGTATTTTTTTCTTACATAAAACCAGCACCCAAAACTCATGTGAAAGTCAAAATGTGGCGCATCGTTCACTTTCGACCTTTGACAGCAGTGTTTGTTGTCTATATTTTTCGAATCTGAACATACCGCCTAATACTTATGTTCTGTTACCGACCCATGAATTTCCAAAAAAACGGCATCTGTTTTTTCTGTATTGCTGCACTGCCACCCCTGACTAACGACGTCAAAAAACAACAAAAAAGAGGTTTCAAATGACGACTGCAACGCAGCACCCCAAGCTTTCAGGTCAGTGCCTCGCCGAATTTCTCGGCACTGCACTGCTCATATTTTTCGGTACAGGATGCGTTGCGGCTCTCAAGGTCGCGGGCGCCAGCTTTGGCTTATGGGAAATCAGCATCATCTGGGGCATTGGCGTCAGCATGGCGATTTACCTGACAGCCGGGGTTTCCGGTGCACATCTGAATCCGGCGGTCAGTATTGCGCTGTGCATGTTTACCGATTTTGATAAACGTAAACTGCCGTTCTACATTCTTGCTCAAGTTGCCGGTGCCTTTTGTGCGGCGGCGTTGGTTTATACGCTCTACAGCAATTTGTTCTTCGATTATGAACAAGCGCACAACATGGTTCGCGGCAGCCAGGCAAGCCTCGAATTAGCCTCGGTCTTCTCGACCTACCCGCACCCAGCACTCTCCACGTTGCAAGCCTTCCTCGTTGAAGTGGTGATCACCGCCATCCTCATGGGCGTGATCATGGCTCTCACCGACGACAAGAATGGCCTGCCACGCGGCCCGCTGGCGCCACTGCTAATTGGCCTGTTGATTGCCGTGATCGGCAGTTCGATGGGCCCGCTGACCGGTTTTGCGATGAACCCGGCGCGTGACTTCGGACCTAAACTGATGACTTTCTTTGCTGGCTGGGGTGAAATTTCCTTCACTGGTGGCCGCGATATTCCTTATTTCCTGATTCCAATTTTTGCACCTATCGTCGGTGCCTGCCTCGGCGCGGCCATTTATCGCGGCCTGATTGCCCGTCACTTGCCCCAGCCAGAGTCCGCACCTGCGCACGCTCCAGCGGTCGCCGAGGTTAAAACCCAGGCATCCTGATATCGACTTATGAAACGGGGCGCATGAGACTACTGCCCGTAACCTGCTCGCGCCCGCAAACCATTACTTCATTCTGCAAGGCAACCCCATGACCGACATTCAGAATAAGAACTACATCATTGCGCTGGACCAAGGCACCACCAGTTCGCGAGCGATCATTTTTGATCGTGACGCCAACGTGGTCTGCACCGCGCAACGCGAGTTTCAACAGCATTACCCGCAGCCGGGCTGGGTTGAACATGACCCGATGGAAATCTTCGCCACTCAGAGCGCGGTCATGGTCGAAGCGCTGGCCCAGGCCGGTCTGCACCACGACCAGGTAGCGGCAATCGGTATCACCAACCAGCGTGAAACCACGGTGGTGTGGGACAAAATCAGCGGTCGCCCGATCTACAACGCCATCGTCTGGCAATGCCGTCGCAGCACCGAAATCTGCGAACAACTCAAGCGCGGTGGTCATGAACAGTACATCCGCGAAACCACCGGCCTGGTCACCGACCCGTACTTCTCCGGCACCAAACTCAAGTGGATCCTCGACAACGTCGAAGGCAGCCGTGAGCGCGCGCGCAAAGGCGAATTGCTGTTCGGTACCGTCGACAGCTGGCTGATCTGGAAATTTACCGGCGGCAAAACCCACGTCACCGACTACACCAACGCCTCGCGCACCATGCTCTTCAACATCCACACCCTGGAGTGGGATGCCAAGATGCTGGATGTGCTGGATATCCCGCGCGAAATGCTGCCAGAGGTTAAATCCTCTTCCGAGATCTATGGCCGCACCAAAAGCGGCATCGCCATCGGCGGTATTGCCGGTGACCAGCAAGCCGCGTTGTTTGGCCAGATGTGCGTCGAGCCGGGCCAGGCCAAAAACACCTACGGCACCGGCTGCTTCCTGCTGATGAACACCGGCACAAAAGCTGTCCAGTCCACCCATGGCATGCTGACCACCATCGCTTGCGGCCCACGCGGCGAAGTGGCCTACGCGCTGGAAGGTGCCGTCTTCAACGGCGGTTCGACGGTGCAATGGCTGCGCGACGAGCTGAAAATCATCAACGATGCACACGACACCGAATACTTTGCCAACAAGGTCAAAGACAGCAATGGCGTGTATCTGGTGCCTGCGTTCACCGGTCTGGGCGCGCCTTACTGGGACCCGTATGCCCGTGGCGCACTGTTCGGCCTGACCCGTGGCGTACGGGTAGACCACATTATTCGTGCAGCCCTTGAGTCAATTGCCTACCAGACCCGCGACGTACTGGACGCTATGCAGCAGGACTCGGGCGAACGCCTGAAAGCCTTGCGCGTTGACGGTGGCGCGGTGGCCAACAACTTCCTGATGCAATTTCAGGCTGACATCCTCGGCACCATGGTCGAACGCCCACAAATGCGTGAAACCACAGCCTTGGGCGCCGCCTACCTGGCCGGTCTGGCCTGCGGCTTCTGGGGCAGCCTGGATGAATTGCGCAGCAAAGCGGTGATCGAGCGCGAATTCGAACCTCAGCTTGAAGAAGCGAGCAAAGAGAAGCTTTACGCCGGTTGGAAAAAGGCCGTAGAGCGTACACGCGACTGGGAACCGCACGAAGAAAGCAACTAAGCCAGCACGTAAGCCAGCACGGCTCAATTGTCGGTAAAACACCCAACGGGCGCCCTTCGCGCCCGTTGTCATATCTGTATTCATGGCACCTGCGTGTAGCAGGTCGGGCCCTTCCTGCGGCATCATGAGCGACTTTTGCTTCGCCGCCCAAAGGAAACTCCATGAATCTGCCTCCACGCCAACAGCAGATCCTCGAACTCGTTCGCGAGCGCGGCTATGTCAGCATCGAGGAAATGGCCCAGTTGTTCGTTGTTACACCGCAGACCATCCGCCGCGACATTAACCAGTTGGCCGAGGCCGATTTGCTGCGTCGTTATCACGGTGGCGCGGCCTATGATTCCAGCGTTGAAAACACGGCCTACGCCATGCGCGCCGACCAGATGCGCGATGAAAAACGCCGTATCGGTGAAGCCATCGCCGCCCAGATTCCTGACCACGCCTCGATTTTCATCAACATCGGCACCACCACCGAGTCGATAGCCCGGGCGCTGCTCAACCATAACCACCTGAAAATCATCACCAACAATTTGCACGTGGCCTCAATCCTCAGCGCCAAAGACGACTTTGAAGTGCTGATAGCCGGTGGCAATGTGCGCCGCGACGGCGGCATCGTGGGCCAGGCCAGCGTCGACTTTATTAATCAGTTCAAGTTCGATTTCGCCCTGATCGGCATCAGTGGTATCGATTCAGATGGTAGCTTGCTGGATTTCGACTACCAGGAAGTGCGCGTCTCGCAAGCCATTATCTCCAACGCCCGACAAGTGATTCTGGCGGCGGACTCCAGCAAATTTGGCCGTAACGCCATGGTACGACTGGGCCCGATCAGCCTGATTGATTGCCTGGTGACCGACCAGCACCCGGTGCCGGAACTCACCCAATTGCTGGCGCAGAACAAAATCCGCCTCGAAGTGGTTTAAGCCTTATGTGTGGGAGCGGGCTTGCTCGCGATGGCATCTATACCGTGATTCAGGGCGACCGTGTCGCCTGAATCGCGGGCAAGCCCGCTCCCACAAAACGTCCTCCCCACCCTAAATGTTCGAAAATCTTCCTTTCAACGCTCTTCGATGAGTTATTTCAATCGAAGTAAGCTGGCTGTGCGCGTCTTTATCCGCTAACATTTTCGAAAATGAACATTAATGTTCGAATTCAAATATGCGTGAACAACGCGAGGCCCCGACATGCCCTTGACCACCTTGCCTGCCACCCCCCTCTCAGAGGTATACGACGTTGCCGTGATTGGCGGCGGAATCAACGGTGTCGGCATTGCGGCTGACGCTGCAGGTCGCGGCCTGTCGGTATTCCTGTGCGAAAAAGACGACTTGGCCAGCCATACCTCGTCTGCCAGCAGCAAGCTGATTCACGGCGGCCTGCGCTACCTTGAACATTACGAGTTCCGCTTGGTGCGCGAAGCCCTGGCCGAGCGTGAAGTGTTGCTGGCCAAAGCCCCGCACATCGTCAAACCCATGCGCTTTGTATTACCGCATCGCCCACACCTGCGTCCGGCGTGGATGATTCGTGCGGGTCTGTTTTTATACGACAACCTGGGCAAACGCGAAAAACTCGCTGGTTCTGTGAGCCTCAAGTTCGGCGCCGACAGCCCGCTCAAGCCTGAAATCACTAAAGGCTTCGAATACTCCGACTGCTGGGTCGATGACGCTCGCCTTGTCGTTCTCAACGCCATGGCTGCGCGTGAAAACGGCGCTCACATCCACACCCAGACTCGCTGCGTCGGCGCGCAACGTAGCAAAGGCCTGTGGGAATTGAACTTTGAGCGCGCGGACGGCAGCCTGTTTTCGATTCGCGCCAAAGCCTTGGTAAACGCTGCCGGCCCTTGGGTTGCCAAGTTTATTAAAGAGGATCTGAAACTGGACTCGCCGTACGGTATCCGCCTGATTCAAGGCAGCCACCTGATCGTGCCCAAACTGTATGACGCGCCTAATGCGTTTATTTTGCAGAACGAAGACCAGCGGATCGTGTTCACCATTCCGTACCTGGACCAGTTCACCATCATTGGCACCACAGACCGCGAATACACGGGCGACCCGGCCAAGGTCAGCATCACCGAGGCAGAAACCGATTACCTGTTGAACGTGGTCAACTCGCACTTCAAGCAGCAACTGAGCCGTGACGACATTCTGCGCACCTACTCGGGCGTACGCCCACTGTGCAATGACGAGTCGGACAACCCGTCAGCGGTAACCCGCGATTACACGTTGGCTCTGTCAGGCGCTTCGGGCGAAGCCCCGCTGCTGTCCGTATTCGGTGGCAAATTGACCACTTACCGCAAACTGGCCGAGTCGGCCATGGCGCAACTAACACCGTTCTTCACCCAGATCAAACCGAGCTGGACGGCCACAGCGACCTTGCCGGGCGGTGAAGACATGACCACGCCTCAAGCCCTGAGCGCGGCCCTGATCAGCAAACACAACTGGCTGGACGCAGCCATTGCCAAACGCTGGGCAATTACCTACGGCAGCCGCTCCTGGCAGTTGCTGGACGGCGTGCAAAGCTTGAGCGAGATGGGTGAGCACATCGGCAGCGGCCTCTATAGCCGCGAGGTAGATTACCTTTGCCGCCAGGAATGGGCACTGGATGCGCA
Organism: Pseudomonas sp. PS01297; assembly: GCF_029959305.1. Lineage (NCBI taxonomy): Bacteria > Pseudomonadati > Pseudomonadota > Gammaproteobacteria > Pseudomonadales > Pseudomonadaceae > Pseudomonas > Pseudomonas sp. PS01297. The sequence continues at coordinate 9,550 of NZ_JASCPQ010000047.1, read as the reverse complement.
GGATATCCTGTGGCGCCGGACTAAATTGGGCCTGTTCACCACTGCCGCCGAGCAAGAGCGCCTGGCGCACTACATGGCCAGCCTGAACCTCAAGCAGCGCAAGGTTGAAGCGGCTTAACCCCTGCATGTATGAATTCGCCACCGCAGGTGTAAACCCCGCGATCTTTTAAACATAGAAAGATCGCGGTGTTTCTTCTCCCCCACCGATAAGCGGTATTTCCCCATTCGGTTTTCCGAACACCTATCGCCGTACTATTCGGCTTTCCGGGCGCCCCTCCTCCCACGCCCCGCCTAAAAAAACTTTAAAACCTATACAAATCAATAATTTAAAGTTTAATTCCGTCTCTGGCATGACTCATGCTCTACACTCAGGGCCGAATGCGAAAACAGCGTTTAATCTGTTTAGCGTTTCGAAGTATCTAAAGGGCTCGTGAACGGGCTCAAATAAAAAAAACAATGTCGAGGAAAAATCGATGCGCATCGTTCCGCAACTTTTGAGTGCAGCCATTGCTGTAGCTCTGATTAGCACTCCAGTATTCGCCGCTGAACTGACCGGCACACTGAAGAAAATCAAAGAATCCGGCACCATCACCCTTGGGCATCGTGACTCCTCTATCCCGTTTTCTTACATCGCTGATGGCACCGGCAAGCCGGTTGGCTACTCGCACGATGTGCAACTGGCAATCGTTGAAGGGCTGAAAAAGCAACTCGACCTGCCGGACCTCAAGGTCAAATACAACCTGGTCACCTCCCAGACCCGTATCCCGCTGGTACAAAACGGTACCGTTGACGTTGAATGTGGCTCCACCACCAACAACGCCGAACGCGCTCAGCAAGTGGATTTCTCGGTCGGCATCTTCGAAATCGGTACCCGCCTGCTGTCCAAAAAGGACTCGCCTTACAAAGATTTCGCTGACCTGAAAGGCAAAAACGTCGTCACCACCGCAGGTACTACCTCCGAGCGTATCCTCAAGGCCATGAACGCTGACAAGCAGATGGGCATGAACGTGATCTCGGCAAAAGACCACGGCGAAGCCTTCAACATGCTTGAATCAGGCCGTGCTGTTGCCTTCATGATGGACGACGCCCTGCTGGCCGGTGAAATGGCCAAAGCCAAAAAGCCGGATGACTGGGCCGTAACAGGCACGCCACAGTCGTACGAAATCTACGGCTGCATGGTGCGCAAAGGCGACCCGGATTTCAAAAAGGCTGTAGATGACGCCATCGTGACTTACTACAAGTCCGGCGACGTTGAAAAATCCTACACCAAGTGGTTCCAGTCCCCTATCCCGCCAAAAGGTCTGAACCTCAACTTCCCGATGAGCAAAGAGCTCAAAGAGTTGATTGCCAATCCAAATGACAAACCAGCTCCAGAAGAAAAACCGGCAGCCTGATACCTGAACAACGAAGCGTGTGAGTGCGCATTGACGCACTCGCAGGCTTTGTTCTCCTGCTGCACTGGCTTCTTATTGATTAGTGAGCACTCGAACCGTTGGTTATCGAGCGGTTTGCGTGTGCCCGACAGCACTGTCGGTGTGAACGGATTCCCTGAAGCACGTGCTTGTCTATAGACCCATCTGAGGGGAGACCCTGAATGAATTACAACTGGGACTGGAGCGTATTCTTCAAGTCCACCGGCGTAGGCAGCGAGACGTATCTCGACTGGTTTATTACCGGACTGGGCTGGACCATCGCGATCGCTGTTGTCGCCTGGATTGTCGCGCTGATACTGGGTTCGCTGCTGGGCGTGATGCGCACCTTGCCGAACCGTTTTATCGCGGGTATCGCCACGGTTTACGTGGAAATTTTCCGAAACGTACCCCTGCTGGTTCAGCTGTTCATGTGGTACTTCCTGGTACCCGATCTGCTGCCGCAAAACCTGCAGGACTGGTACAAGCAAGACCTCAACCCGACAACCTCGGCCTACCTGAGCGTGGTGGTGTGTCTGGGTCTGTTTACCGCCGCACGGGTGTGCGAACAAGTGCGCACCGGTATCGAAGCCTTGCCGCGCGGCCAGGAGTCGGCTGCCCGTGCCATGGGTTTCAGCCTGTCGCAAATCTACTGGAACGTGCTGCTGCCCCAGGCTTACCGCATCATCATTCCACCGCTCACCTCTGAGTTCCTCAACGTGTTCAAGAACTCCTCGGTGGCGTCCCTGATCGGGTTGATGGAGCTGCTGGCACAAACCAAACAGACGGCCGAGTTCTCCGCCAACCTGTTTGAGGCCTTCACCCTGGCCACGCTGATCTACTTCACCCTGAACATGAGCCTGATGTTGCTGATGCGTCTGATCGAGAAGAAAGTCGCCGTGCCCGGTCTGATGTCTTTGGGGGGTAAATAATGGACTTCTTCGATTTCAGCGGTATCGTTCCAGCCCTGCCGGGCCTGTGGAACGGCATGATCATGACCTTGAAGCTGATGGTGCTCGGGGTTATCGGTGGCGTTGCACTCGGCACCGTGCTGGCATTGATGCGCTTGTCGTCCAGCAAGTGGCTGGCCAACCTGGCCGGCGCTTACGTGAACTACTTCCGTTCGATCCCGCTGCTGCTGGTGATTACCTGGTTCTACCTGGCCGTGCCGTTCGTGCTGCGCTGGATCACCGGCAAAGACACGCCAATCGGTGCTTTCGAGTCGTGCATGGTGGCTTTCGTCATGTTCGAAGCCGCCTACTTTTGCGAAATCGTACGGGCCGGTGTGCAGTCGATTCCCAAAGGCCAGATGGGCGCAGCCAAAGCGCTGGGCATGAGCTACGGCCAGGCCATGCGCCTGATCATCCTGCCTCAGGCGTTTCGCAAGATGACCCCGTTGCTGTTGCAGCAAAGCATCATTTTGTTCCAGGACACCTCGCTGGTTTACACCGTGGGCCTGGTTGATTTCCTCAATGCTTCGCGCTCCAGTGGCGATATCATCGGCCGCTCCAACGAATTCCTGATTTTCGCCGGTCTGGTGTATTTCATCATCAGCTTTTCCGCCTCGCTGCTGGTCAAGCGTCTGCAAAAAAGGTTTGCCGTATGATCTCGATCAAGAACATCAACAAGTGGTACGGGGACTTCCAGGTACTGACCGATTGCAGTACCGAAGTCAAAAAAGGCGAAGTGGTTGTAGTCTGCGGCCCGTCGGGCTCGGGCAAATCGACCTTGATCAAGTGCGTCAACGCCCTTGAACCGTTCCAGAAAGGCGACATCGTGGTTGACGGCACATCGATTGCCGATCCGAAGACCAACCTGCCAAAACTGCGTTCGCGCGTTGGCATGGTGTTCCAGCATTTCGAACTGTTCCCGCACATGACCATCACCGAAAACCTGACCATTGCGCAGGTCAAGGTCCTGGGTCGCAGCAAGGCAGAAGCCACCAAAAAAGGCCTCGAACTGCTGGAGCGCGTAGGTTTGTCGGCCCATGCCCACAAGCACCCTGGCCAGTTGTCTGGCGGTCAGCAGCAGCGTGTCGCAATTGCCCGCGCCTTGGCCATGGACCCGATCGTCATGCTGTTCGACGAACCGACCTCGGCACTCGACCCGGAAATGGTGAACGAAGTCCTCGACGTGATGGTGCAACTGGCCCACGAAGGCATGACCATGATGTGCGTGACCCACGAAATGGGTTTTGCACGCAAGGTGGCCAACCGGGTGATCTTTATGGACCAGGGCAAGATCGTCGAAGACTGTGAGAAAGAAGAGTTCTTCGGTGACGTAAGCGCCCGTTCCGAGCGTGCCCAGCACTTCCTCGCCAAAATCCTGCAGCACTAAATAACGCTACTGTAGCCGCTGCCGAAGGCTGCGATAAGGGCCGAAGGACCTTCGCTTTTAATAGAGCCGGGGCTGCGATGCAGCCCATCGCAGCCTACGGCAGCGGCTACATGTCCGTAATACATTAGTGCGCAGTGGTTGACACAAGGCATCTGTGATGAAATGCGACCCCAACCTTTATCGCGGTGCCCCGCCCTCACTTGCCGTGAAACCACGTCTGCTTCGTCACTTGCTGCTGCCGCCGCTGATTATCCTGATGATGATCGGGTTAGGTTATGCGGGTTACCGCATCAGTGAACATTTTGGCATTACCACCCTGAGCGAAAGCGGCGAGCGTCAGCTTGAACTGCACGCGCGCACCGTCGAAAGCGAACTCAGCAAATACACTTACCTGCCCAGCCTGCTTGAGCTGGAGTCCAGTGTGTCGACATTACTGGCTGACCCGAGCGTGCAAAACCGGGTCGCCGTCAATCAATACCTCGAAGGCTTGAACCGCCGCAGCCGCAGCCGGGCCATCTACGTGCTCGACACCACCGGACGGGTCGTCGCCACCAGTAACTGGCGCGATGTCGACAGTTACCTGGGTGAGGACTTGTCTTTCCGCGCCTATTTTCAGGACGCGGTACGCGGCCAGCCAGGGCGTTTCTATGGCATCGGCAGCACAACGGGCGAGCCCGGTTATTACCTGGCCCATGGCCTGGAAGAACAAGGCAAGATCATTGGCGTCGCGGTGATCAAAGTGCGTCTCGAAGCCCTGGAAGAACGCTGGCAACGCGCGCGCCTTGAAGCCTACGTGAGCGATGAAAACGGCATCATTATTCTGTCCAGCGATCCAAGCCGGCGGCTCAAGTCGGTACGCCCGCTGACCGCTGACATCAAAGAGAAGTTGGCCCGCAGCCTGCAGTACTACTGGTGGCCGCTGATCGAACTCGAACCCATTGAGCGCGAGCAACTGGGCGACGGCATTGAAAAAGTCACCTTTACCGCCAACAGCGAAGTGGTCACCGACGACAAAGAAGTCAGTTACCTGGCCCAGACCCGCAGGCTTAACGACACGCCGTGGGACATCACCCTGCTGACGCCCTTGCAAGACCTTCGCCGCGAAGCTGCCAACCAGGGCATGCTGCTGGCAGGCGCGTTTGCGCTGCTGGCCATTCTGCTGATTGCCTGGAATGAACGGCGCAAAGTCATCGCCACGCGACTGGCGGCGCGGGAGGCCTTACAAGAGGCCAATAGCCAGCTGGAACGCAAAATCACTGAGCGCACGGCCCACTTGCGCGCCAGCAACGAACGCCTCAAAGGCCAGATTCGCGAGCGGCGCCAGGCCGAAGAAACCCTGCGCCGTGCCCAGGACGAACTGGTCCAGGCCGGAAAACTGGCGGCCATCGGGCAAATGTCCACTAGCATTGCCCACGAATTGAACCAGCCCCTGGCGGCCCTGCGCACCCTGTCCGGCAATACCGTGCGTTTTCTGGAGCGCGGCGACCTGACCGTTGCGGCCAACAACCTCAGCACCATTAATAACCTGGTTGACCGCATGGGCCGCATCACCGCCAACCTGCGCTCGTTTGCCCGACGCGGCGACGATCATGGCCAGGCCAACCTGAACAAAGCAGTCGAAGCCGTGCTGCAACTGCTTGCCAGCCGTCTTGAAGGCTCCAGCATTGAACTACATCGACACTTCAGCGATGCCGCCCTCAAGATCGATCAAACCCGGCTTGAGCAGATCCTGCTCAACTTGATCGGCAACGCCCTCGACGCCCTGCAAGAACAGCCAACAGCCCCGCAGCTGTGGCTTGAGGGCGAACACATCGACGGCAAACACCGCCTGCGCGTGCGCGACAACGGCCCTGGCATTGACCTCGAAAACCGTAAGCATCTGTTTGAACCGTTTTTCACCACCAAGCCCGGCGAACAAGGCCTGGGCCTTGGCTTGACGCTCTCTGCCAGCCTCGCCGCAGCGGCGGGCGGCAACCTCAGCGTCGAGTTCCCGCAGGCCGGTGGTGTTGCGTTTGTCCTCCTTTTACCGCTGGTGCAACCCGCTAAGGCCGAGCCGATATGAACCACGAGCTGACCGTCCTGATTGTTGAAGACGACCCTCACGTACTCTTGGGATGCCAACAGGCGCTCGCGCTGGAAGACATTCACAGCGAAGGCGTCAGCAGCGCCGAACAGGCTCTGGAACGGGTGGGTGATAACTTCCCCGGCATCGTCATCAGTGACATTCGTTTACCGGGCATCGATGGCCTGGAACTGCTCAAACGCCTTAAGGCCCGCGACCGCAGCCTGCCGGTGGTGTTGATTACCGGGCACGGCGATATCTCTATTGCCGTGGGTGCGATGCGCGACGGCGCGTATGACTTTATGGAGAAGCCGTTCTCCCCGGAGCGGCTGGTGGACGTGGCGCGCAGAGCGCTGGAGCAACGCAGCCTGGCCCGTGAAGTGTGGTCGCTACGCCGGCAGTTGGCCGAGCGCGATTCGCTGGAGGGGCGCATCATCGGCCGCTCCCCGGCCATGCAGCAATTGCGCGAATTGATCGCTAACGTCGCCGATACGTCAGCCAACGTACTGATTGAAGGCGAAACCGGCACCGGCAAAGAACTGGTCGCCCGTTGCCTGCACGACTTCAGCCGCCGCCAGCCCCAGCAATTTGTCGCGCTTAACTGCGGCGGTCTCCCCGAAAACCTGTTTGAAAGCGAAATCTTCGGTCACGAAGCCAATGCCTTTACCGGCGCCGGAAAACGTCGGATTGGCAAAATCGAGCACGCTAACGGCGGCACGCTGTTTCTCGATGAAGTTGAAAGCATGCCGCTCAACCTGCAAATCAAGTTGCTGCGGGTGTTGCAGGAGCGGACGCTGGAACGCCTGGGCTCGAACCAGAGCATCGACGTCGATTGCCGGGTCATTGCCGCCACCAAGTCAGACCTTGATCAACTGGGCAAATCCGGCCAATTTCGCAGCGACTTGTATTACCGTTTGAACGTGGTCACCCTCGAGCTGCCGCCTTTGCGTGAGCGCCGCGAAGACATCCTGCAACTGTTCGAATATTTTCTGCAGCAGTCGTCCCTGCGTTTCGACCGCACCGCGCCAGAGCTGGACAATCAAACCTTGTCCAACCTCATGAGCCATGACTGGCCGGGTAACGTGCGCGAACTGCGCAACGTGGCTGAGCGCTTTGCCCTGGGCCTGCCCGCGTTTAAAAAGCCCGGCAGCAATGCCTCGCAAGGGCTGGGCTTTTCCGAGGCCGTCGAAGCCTTCGAACGGACCTTGCTCAGTGATGCCTTGCAACGCAGCGGTGGCAACTTGACGCAAGCCAGCCAGGAACTGGGCATGGCCAAAACCACGCTATTCGACAAAGTCAAAAAATACGGGCTCGCACACTGATGGATCTGATTCTAAAAGCGGCGTTGGGGGCAGCGGTCGTCATCATCCTGGCGATCCTGGCCAAAACCAAAAACTACTACATCGCAGGGCTGGTGCCGCTGTTCCCCACCTTCGCCTTGATCGCCCACTACATCGTCGGCAAAGGGCGCTCGGTAGACGACCTGAAGACCACCATCGTGTTCGGCATGTGGTCGATCATCCCGTACTTCGTTTACCTGGCCGCGTTGTATGTGCTGGTCGACCGATTGCGCCTTGAAGCTTCGCTGGCATTGGCAGCGGTGGCCTGGCTAATGGCCGCCACCGTGCTGGTGAGCGTTTGGGTACGGTTGCACTGACCACCCCACTATCTGTAGGAGTGGTCGCCCCGTCTTCGACGCCGCGCTGTCGCGCAGCAAACAGGACAGCGAGTATCTTCAGCATCCCCCAATCGGTTCCCTCTCCTTCGGGAGAGGGCTAGGGTGAGGGGGGGCTCTTAGATCAAGATCAAAAGATCGCGAGACAAGCTCGCTCCTACAGACGCAGATTTGCAAAGCAGGCACGTACCTTGCATTTACCCTGAAAAGCCCGCCCGGCCTGGTTCGGCGGCGATTGAATGGGGTAAATCACACATTGAACATTCTCGATCTCGATCACAGCCTGACCGCTCAAGTGCCTATTGCGCAGCGATTGGTCGATGGCCGCGCAACACGCCTCGATTTATTGGCCCTGGGCCCGAAATTGCGTCTCTGGTCGACCGAACGCAATTACCAGCGCTTCATCAAACAGCTGCAACAACGCCCAAAACCCCGTGCCAACACGCCGGAAATCTTCTTTGTCGGCTCCGGTGACTATCACCATCTCACCCCGGCCCTGCTGGCTGACCTGAGCGAGCCGGTGACGCTGATCCACTTCGATAACCACCCCGACTGGGTCAGGTTTGCACCCCGCCGTCATTGCGGGTCGTGGGTCAATCGCGCACTGAAACTGCCGAATATCAAACGCATCGTCACCCTCGGCCCGTGCAGCGATGACCTGGAGAACCCGCAATTCAAGGGCGGCAACCTCGGTGCCGTACAACGGGGCGACTTGCAGCTCTTTCCTTGGCAACACGCGCCCACCAAAGTCTGGGGGCGCATCGGTGATGCCGCTGGCCATGAACAACGGGAAAACCTTCTGCACTGGCGCAACCTGGCTGATCAGGACTGGCCGACCTTTATCGAGCAACTGATTCAGGGCCTGCCGACAGACGCCATCTGGATCACCATCGACAAAGACGTGCTGGCCAGTGAAGACGCGGCCACCAACTGGGACCAGGGCGGCATGCGCTTGAGCCATTTGTTGCATGCCATTCGCGCCCTGGCCGCGAGCAAGCGTGTGCTGGGCATTGATGTATGCGGCGAGTTTGCCAAAGCCCCGCACAGCAACGTACTCAAACGCTGGGAGGCCAGGTCCGACCAACCGCCGCCGGAGCGCTGGAGTGACACTGACCTCTTGCGCAACTCAACCACTAACGACGCGCTGATTGCGCTGTTTGAGGAGTTGTTCCCGTGACACTGATTGTGATTTTGCTGGTGGCGTTTTCTATCGTCCTCGATGTCATCGGCCAATTGTGTTTCAAGGTCGGCCTCGACCGCTTGCCTGAGCTTGAAGGCGGTTTTCGCCTCAATGCGTTCTGGGGCCAGGTGTTTAACGCGCCCCTGCTGTGGGCCGGGATCGGCGCCTACGTGATCGAATTTTTTGTCTGGCTCGAAGCCTTGTCACGCGCACCGCTGAGCTTGTTATTCCCCGCCGCCGCGCTGGCGTATTGCGGCGTGGTGTTCGCCGGCAAGGTGTTTTTGGGGGAACACGTCAGCCGTCGACGCTGGATGGGAACCCTGGTGATCACCCTTGGCGTGATGCTGGTCTGCATCGCCGGAGCGTAAGGAGCTAATGCGTGGAAAAGACTGAACCAATGAACACAACAACCGACGGCTGGCTGCATGGCCGCTTGGGTACCGTGGTGCTGTGGGCGCTGCTGATCATCCTCGAAAGCGGCGGGCAAATCGCGACCAAAGTCGGCGGCGATCAACTGGGCCAGATGGATTTCACCCTGCAATGGTTGCAAGCGGTCATGACCAACCCGGGTGTTTGGGTGGCGATAGCCTGCTACATCGGGGCCTTTTTTGTGTGGATGCTGATTCTGCGGCGCAGCAGCCTGTCGCTGGCCTTCCCGCTGAGTTCGCTGGTGTTTGTAGGGGTTTTGCTGGGGTCGTGGCTGGGGCTGGGAGAACACATCAGCCTGCTGCACTGGGCGGGTGTGGCGGTGATTATTGTCGGGATTGCGCTGCTGGCCGATGGCGAGCCAGAACACTGATTGTAGCCGCTGACGAGGCACGAGGCTGCGACAGGTTGCGAAGCGACCTCCAGACGGCGGTCCTGCGGCCCGCATCGCAGCCTCGTGC
>NZ_JASCPQ010000046.1:0-39327 GCF_029959305.1 Pseudomonas sp. PS01297 | reverse complement strand
CGATGTAGGCGATGCGGTTTGTCAGAATAACCGCGTCGATGCTATCGCGAGCAAGCCCGCTCCCACGATTGGTGGTGACCGTGTGTTCAAAGCCCTTCCAGCAACTCGCGATAATCCCCCAGTGCTGCGAATTCTTCGGTGTCTTTCGGGCCTTTTTTGCTGTCCGGCTGTTTGACCGCCAGCAAGTGGCCGATGCCGAATGCACGGGCGCTGCGCAAAATCGGCAAGGTGTCGTCGATAAACAGGCTGCGGCTCGGGTCAAAGCCGATATCGGCTTGCAGGGCATCCCAAAACGCCGGGCTTTCCTTGGGGAAGCCGTAATCGTGGGAGCTGATCAGGCGCTCGAAATACGGCGCCAGTTCGATGCGTTCCAGTTTCAATGACAACGAATCGCGGTGCGCGTTGGTGATCAGAATCACCCGCTTGCCAGCCTGTTTGATCGCCGCTAAAAAGGTGTCTGCATCCGGGCGCAGGGCAATCAGGTGCGCGGTTTCGAGCTTGAGTTCACGCACCGGGAGCTTCAGCTCGCGACTCCAGAAATCCAGGCAGTACCACTTCAACTGGCCTGCGTTGTTTTCAAACAGCGGCGTGAGCTCAAGGTCGGCCATGGCGCGGCTGATGCCATGCAGCTCGGCATAGCGCTGCGGCAGGTGTTCGAGCCAAAAGTGGTTGTCGTAGTGCAGGTCGAGCAGTGTGCCGTCCATGTCCAGCAGAACGGTATCAATGTCGCGCCAAGGTAACGCTGTCATGCAAAACTTCTCCCACAGTAGAAAAACATCCGACACAGACAATCGGAAAAGCCGGGGTATAGTAACCCGTTCATATTGAGGAGCCGCTATGCGCCAAAAACCCACCGTACTTGCCCGTGAAATTGTTGCCAGTAGCCGATTGTTTCGGGTCGAAGAAGTGCAGCTGCGCTTTTCCAATGGCGTTGAGCGCACTTACGAGCGGCTGGTGGGGCGCGGTAACGGCTATGGCGCGGTCATGATCGTGGCGATGATTGATGCCGAACACGCCATCCTGGTCGAAGAATATTGTGGCGGCACCGACGAATACGAAGTGTCGTTGCCCAAAGGCCTGATCGAGCCGGGCGAAGACGTGCTGGCGGCCGCTGAGCGTGAATTGAAAGAAGAAGCAGGCTTTGGCGCCCGGCAGCTTGAGCATTTGACTGAGCTGTCGTTGTCGCCGGGGTACATGAGCCAGAAAATCCAGGTGGTGTTGGCTTCTGACCTGTACGAAGCCCACCTCGAAGGCGACGAGCCGGAGCCGATGCGGGTTGACCGGGTCAACTTGCGCGAGCTGTCGACGCTGGTGCAAAACCCGCAGTTCAGCGAAGGCCGTGCCTTGGCCGCGCTGTACCTGGCGCGTGATCTGTTGACCCAGCGCGGAGTGTTCAAACCGTGAGCCTGGCGCATCCCTTGTTGGCCCCGGTGATTGAACTCGCGCACCGCGCAGGCGAGGCCATTTTGCCGTTTTGGCGTGCGGATGTTGCTGTCACCGCCAAAGACGATGACTCCCCGGTTACCGCAGCTGACCTTGCGGCTCACCACATTTTGCTTGATGGCCTGACCGCGTTGGACCCGAGCATCCCGGTGCTGTCGGAAGAAGACGCCAACATCGCGCAGAGCGTGCGCGCTGGGTGGACACGCTGGTGGCTGGTTGACCCGTTGGACGGCACCAAGGAGTTCATCTCCGGCAGCGAAGAATTCACCGTCAACATTGCCCTGATCGAGGACGGTCGCGTGGTGTTCGGCGTAGTTTCAATGCCCACCAGTGGCCGTTGCTACTACGGTGGCGCGGGGCTGGGCGCCTGGCGGGCGGATGCGGATGTGATCGTACCGATCAGTGTGCGCGACGTGCCGCCCGCCGGTGAACCGCTGATCGTGGTCGCCAGCCGTCGGCATTCAAGCCCCGAGCAAGAGCGCTTGCTGGCCGGGCTGGAGACGGCTGTCGGGAAGTTGGAAACCGCCAACATTGGCAGTTCATTGAAGTTCTGTTTGCTGGCCGAAGGTGCGGCAGATTGTTACCCGCGTTTGGCGCCGACTTCGCAATGGGACACAGCCGCCGCACAAGGCGTGCTTGAAGGGGCGGGCGGGGTGGTGTTGCAGCTCGATGGCCAGCCGTTCACGTATCCGGCGCGGGAATCGCTGCTCAATGGCTATTTTTTGGCGTTGCCCGCGAAGGCGCCGTGGCGTGAGCAGTTGTTGGCGTTGGCGCAAGGTTAAAAGCCACCCCTCTGTAGGAGCGAGCTCGCCTCGCGATCTTTTGATCTTTAAAAGATCGCGAGACAAGCTCGCTCCTACAAGGTTTTGGCGAACAGCAGACTACCGATGCAACACATACTGCCCGCTAAACCGCACCGCATCGTCCCCGCCATCGGCATTGATCATCCGCGTCTCAAGGGTTAAGCGTGCGCGGCCGTGGCGTTTGTACATGGCCAGGAACTTGTTCCACGCGGCCTCTGATGGCGCATCGCAGAGCGCGATGGCGTCTTGGGTCACGGGCAGCGGGTAGCTGATGTGGCCTTCTTGAATCACGATGTGCCCGTCTTCGATCCCGGCCTCGCGCAGGCTCAAATGCAACCAGCCCCAACCGGCCAGCACCGCGCCGCAGTACAGGCTGCCGCCAAACATGGTGCTTTTGTGGTTGATGTTGGCGTCCAGCGGCAGGTGCAAACGCAATTGCCGATCCTGCCAGCCAACCACTTTGAGGCCCATTTCACGGGTCAGCGGAATGTCGTGATGAAGGATGGATTCCAGATAACGACTGTCGCGGTTCATGCGCGGATCCTGTTCAGGTCAATCAAGTTCATCGGTGTGAGGGTGACTGCCGCTCTCGAAGTGCAGGCCGTGCTTGCGCAATTTGTCGTGCAGGGTTTTGCGCGGCACGCCCAGCGCTTCGGCCAGACTGCGCATCGAGCTGTGTGAACGCTCAAGCTCGGCAGCAATCAGGCTCTTCTCGAAGTGTTCGACCTGCTCGCTCAAGTTGCCAGACACCTCAAGGTCTGACGCCGTTGTGCCGTCGCTAGCGCCTTCGTCCAGGGCCAATTCCAGACCCAGGGCAAAGCGCTCAGCGACGTTTTGCAGTTCACGCACATTGCCCGGCCAGGTGTGGCGCAATAACTGCGCCCGCTGGCCCGGTTGCAACACGTTGAGCGCCAGACCGTGGCGTGCGCTGGCCTCGTCGGCAAAATGCTGGAACAGCACCAGCACGTCTTCACCGCGCTCGCGTAATGGCGAAATACGCAGCGGCGCGACGTTGAGCCGGTAGTACAAGTCGGCGCGAAAACGCCCTTGGTCGGCGGCCTGACGCAGGTCTTCCTTGGTGGCGGCGATCACCCGGATATCCAGCGGGATCAGCTGGTTGCCGCCCAGACGCTCAACCACGCGCTCTTGCAGCAAACGCAGCAACTTGACCTGTACATCCAGGCTCATGCTTTCGATTTCGTCGAGGAACAATGTTCCGCCATTGGCGAACTCGAATTTGCCGATACGGCGTTTTTGCGCGCCGGTAAAGGCGCCGGGTTCATGGCCGAACAGTTCGCTTTCGACCACCGACTCGGCCAGCGCCCCGGCGTTGATCGCCACGAACGGGCCGTTGCGGCGGCTCGACAGGTCGTGCAGCGCCCGTGCGACGACTTCTTTGCCGGAGCCGGTTTCGCCCAGAATCAACACGTCTGCCTTGGTCCCGGCAAGGGCGCCGATTTGTTCGCGCAGGCGCAGCATGGCCGAAGATTGCCCCACCAGCCGTGCGCTCAGTTGCTGGCGATCGCTGAGCGCCAGGCGCAGGCTGCGGTTGTCCAGCACCAGTGCGCGCAGGGCCAGGGCACGGCGCACGCTGTCGAGCAGGGCGTCGCTGGCAAACGGTTTTTCCAGAAAGTCGTAAGCGCCCGTGCGCATGGCCTGCACCGCCAAGGGCACATCACCATGGCCGGTGATCAACAGCACCGGCAGCTCAGGGTCTTGCGCGTGCAGATGGGTGAGCAGCTCCAGCCCGTCCATGCCTGGCATGCGGATGTCACTGACCACCACGCCGGCCCAGTCCCGCGAGATGCGTTCAGCCAGGCCGTTGGCTTCGGCCAGCGGCAACACTTTAAGCCCGGCCAGGTCCAGGGTTTGGCAGAGCGCCTGGCGCAGGTGCGGATCATCATCGATCAAGATGACCTGTACGCGCGGATCAATGGGTTGGCTCATGACCTGGAGTCCTCTGAAGCTTGCAAGCTCACGCCCGGTGCACCGGCGCGCAGTCGTAGGGTAATTAAGGCGCCGCCTTCTTTATGGTTGGCGAACAGCAATTCGCCGCCAAACGCACGGATCAGCGTGTCGCAGATGGCCAGCCCCAACCCCAACCCCTGGGTGCGGGTTTTGGTGGTGTAAAACGGCTCACCCGCGCGGCCCAACGCTTCCATGCAAAAGCCCGGGCCGTTGTCGCGAATGTACACAGTGACGCCTTCAGGGGTGGATTGGGCACTTAGCCACAACCGCCGGGGCGGACCTTTTTCGGTGAGCGCATCAAGGGCGTTGGCCAGCAGGTTGCCCAGCACCTGGCGCAAACGGGTTTCACCGGCTTCGACCCACAGGGTGGCGGCGGGCAGGTCGCGGATCAGTTCGACTTCCATGCTGCGCCGACGTTTGGCCAACAAAGCCAGGGCATCATCCAGCGCCGGTTGCAGCGCCACGCTTTCGGGCGCATGGCGATCGCGCCGGGCGAACGCACGCAGGTGCGCAATGATCGAAGACATGCGCCCGGTCAGCTCATTGATCAATTTGAGGTTGCTGCGCGCATCGTCGATGCGCTGATGATCGAGCAACACTTCGGCGTTTTCGGCATAGCTGCGGATGGCCGCCAACGGCTGGTTGAGTTCGTGGCTGATGCTGGCCGACATGGTGCCCAGCGCGGACAGCTTGCCCGCCTGTACCAGGTCATCCTGGGCGCGCACCAGTTCTTGCTGGGCATGCTCGCGCTCCAGCACTTCTTTGCGCAGGCGCTGGTTGAGGCCTTCAAGGTCGCTGGTTCGTTCGGCCACCCGGCCTTCGAGTTCACGCCGGGCCTTGGCTTCGAAGGCGATGCGTTCCAAATAATGACGGCGGCGTTGCATCATCAAGCTGATCAGCAGCATGACTACCAACAAGGTGGCCGCGCCAATGGCCAGCACGGTCCGCACCGGGCGATCGATCAAGGTACGCGGCGCAAGAATATTTACGCTCCAGCCGGTCTCGTCGATTTTTTGCGTTTGTACTACCCACGAATCGGGGTTGATGTTCAGCGGCTGCAGGTTGCGCGTCGGGTAGGGCAGGATGGCGAAAATGTCCTGTTGCTCTTGCGGCGACAGTTTGCGCGTGGCCTTGAAACGCCAATCCGGGCGGGACGTGAGAATCACCACGCCGTTGTCGTCGGTCGTCAGCAATTGCTCCGGTGTGTTGCCCCACAAGCGCTCGGTGTGATCCAGGTCTACCTTGACCACCAGTACGCCGAGCTTTTTATCGCCTTCGGTCACCGGGGCGGCAAAGTAATAGCCGCGTTTGCCGGACGTAGTGCCCAAGCCGAAAAAGCGCCCCAGCTTGCCGTCCATTGCTTCGCTGAAGTACGGACGAAAAGCAAAGTTGCGTCGGATAAAGCTGTCGGGCTTGTCCCAGTTCGACGTCGCCACTGTGTTGCCATCGGCATCAATCAGGTACATGACCTCAGCGCCGGTCTGGCTGTTGATCTCAGCGAGCAATTTATTGGCCGTGCTCAGGGTTTGCGGGTCTTCCGGGTCGGCCAGCGAATTACGCAGCGCGGGCAACTCGCCCAGAATTTGTGGCAGCACCTCATAGCGGTGCAGCGTGCCCAGCAAGTTGGCCACGTACAGGTCGAGGGTCTGGCGGTTTTGCCCGGCCAGTTCGCTGCGGTAATAGCGCTCGGCCAAGTGTTGCAGCGGCCACAACAAAGGCGCCAGGCACAGCGCCAGTAAGGCCAGGCTGCGCCAGCGGGGGCGGCGAGGAGTTGCAGGAGTCGAGTTCATAGGGCGCAGTATACCTACGCTTAAACCCCGTAGGAGCGAGGCTACCAGCGCTATTTTTAATATCGATTTATATCTGTATTGAAAATGCTTTTGTCAGGGTTAAATCCGATAAATGGTTTTTATTGTGGATATTTATCGGCTATAAAGAGGGCCTTTCTTGACGAAATGCAGGCGGGCGTCCACTGTTTCCGGCCAGCCTGATTGATGCGCCCATCCCCCTTTTTTTTGGTTCCCTGGAGTCCTGACGGTTATGACTACTTTGCACAGCACGCCCCGCGCTGACGGCTTTCACATGCCGGCCGAATGGGCTCCTCAAACTCAAGTCTGGATGATCTGGCCTGAGCGCCCGGACAACTGGCGTTTGGGCGGCAAGCCTGCGCAAGCCGCGCACGCCGCGGTGGCCAAGGCCATTGCCCGCTTCGAGCCGGTGACCGTCGGGGTGTCGGCCGCACAGTACGAAAACGCTCGCGCTCAACTCGATGTGCCGAACATCCGCGTGGTCGAGCTTTCCAACGATGACGCCTGGGTGCGCGACAGCGGGCCGACGTTCGTGATCAACGACACCGGCGAAGTGCGCGGCGTGAACTGGGACTTCAACGCCTGGGGCGGGTTTGACGGCGGGCTGTACTTCCCGTGGAACCGCGATCAGCAAGTGGGCAGCAAGATCCTCGAAATCGAGCGCTCGGCGCGCTACTACACCGAAGGTTTTGTGCTGGAAGGCGGTTCGATCCACGTTGATGGTGAAGGCACATTGATCACCACCGGCGAATGCCTGCTGAACCGCAACCGTAACCCGCACTTGTCCCGTGAAGAGATTGAAAGCGTGCTGCGCGCGCAGTTGGCTGTGGATAAGATCATCTGGCTGCCCGATGGCCTGTACAACGATGAAACCGACGGCCATGTGGATAACTTCTGCTGCTACGTGGCGCCGGGTGAAGTGCTGCTGGCCTGGACTGACGACGAGCGCGACCCCAACTACGTGCGTTGCCACGAAGCGATGAAAGTGCTGGCCACCAGCACCGATGCCCAGGGCCGTTCTTTTGTTGTGCACAAAATGCCAATTCCGGGGCCGATGTACGCCACCCAGGAAGAGTGCGACGGTGTGGATAAAGTCGCTGGCAGCCAGGACCGTAATCCGTCGGAGCGTTTGGCCGGGTCTTACGTGAACTTCCTGATCGTCAACGGCGGCATCATCGCCCCGAGCTTCGACGACCCGATGGACGCAGAGGCCAAAGACATCCTGCAAAACCTGTTTCCGCAGCACGAAGTGGTGATGGTGCCGGGCCGTGAATTGCTGCTGGGCGGTGGCAACATCCACTGCCTGACCCAGCAACAACCCGCCCCACGCAAAGCCTGACCCCACCCAAAACTGTAGGAGCGAGCTCGCCTCGCGATCTTTTGATCTTCTAAAAGCTCGCAGCCTGCGCCAGCTCCTACAGGCCCTTTATTTGCCCGGTTAACGCAACACACTAAAAGCGCTGGCAGCGTTTTTCTGTTCTCGCCTTACCGCTAGTCTGACGCTCTGATGGATTGAACCTTCGGAGCGCTTCATGACCACCCCCGTTCTGCATTACATCTATGACCCGCTGTGCGGTTGGTGCTATGGCGCCAAGCCGCTGATCGACGCTGCCCGCGGCATTGTGCCGGTGGTGGCCCATGGCGGCGGCATGATGACCGGTGCCCAGCGCCGCCCCGTGTCTGCGCAACTGCGTGACTACGTCATGCCCCATGACCAGCGGATCGCCGAATACACCGGCCAGCCGTTTGGCGAGGCTTATTTTGAAGGGCTGCTGCGCGACACCACTGCGGTCTTTGATTCGGCGCCACCCATCACTGCCGTGTTGGCCGCCGAGCAACTGGCCGGGCGTGGCCTTGAACTGCTGGGGCGTTTACAGACGGCGCACTATGTCGAAGGGCGGCGGATTAGCGACAAGGATGTGCTGGAGGAACTGGCCACTGAAATCGGCCTGCCCACCGAGGCCTTTGTTACGGCCTACCAGGCGGCCCGTGGCGAACCGACCCACACTCATATCAAAGACAGCCGCAAACTGCTCGGGCAGGTGGGGGGCCAAGGCTTTCCTACCCTGGTTCTGGAACTCGACGGGCGCTACCAAGTGGTCGATTTTGGGGCGTTTATCGGTAAGCCAGATGCCTTTGCGCAATGGTTGCGCGCACCCGCCCAAAGCCTAAACGATTCAGCGCCCGCCTGCGGCCTGAATGGCTGCGACGAGTCAAAGGTTAAGGCGCGATCAACGGTCTTTGAATTGCTGGCAATTAACAAATTTTTCACGAAATTGACACTTTGCCTTAACGACGGATAGGATCCCTGCCTACGCCTGTGGCGATAAGCCATGCACCAACTTTCTAAATGACCCGCGCGGTGTCTCGTGTGGGTCTTTTTTGTTATGTGAAGCAACCACCACTCAATGTTTCAGCTTGAAACCCACAGCGCGCCTCTATTCTGAAATAAGGAAAATAAAATGTTAAAAACACGGATAGGTCTACTCGCTCTGGGCGTACTCGGTGCTACCCAGGCCATGGCTAACGATCAAGCTGACGCAAAAGGTTTTGTAGAAGACAGCCACCTGAACGTATTGGCGCGCAACGCCTACATCAGCCGCGACTACAAAAACCACCAACAAGACAAAGCTGAATGGGGCCAAGGCTTCCTCGGCACATTCACCTCCGGCTTCACCCAAGGCACCGTGGGCGTGGGTGTGGATGCTTTCGGCATCTACGCACTGCGTCTGGACGGCGGCAAGGGCAGCAGCGGCGCAGGCGGCATCGACTTCTTCAAGCAAGACCATAACGGCAAAGCCGCTCACGACATCGCCAAGGCTGGCGCTGCCGTGAAGTTCCGCATTTCCAACACCGTGCTGAAATACGGTGACCAAATGCCAGCTCTGCCGGTACTGATGTACGACAACTCCCGTCTGATGCCAGAAAGCTTCACCGGTACCCTGTTGACCTCCAAAGAGATCGACGGCCTGGAACTGAACGTGGGTCGTTTCACCGAAGAGTCGCGTAAAAGTGCTGAAGCGCGTAACAGCGGCGGCCTGAAGAGCATCAACGTGTTCGGCGGTAGCTACAAGTTCACCGAGCGCTTCTCGGCCTCGTTGTACGGCTCCGAGATGAAAGACGAGCTGCGCAAGCAATACCTGGGCATGACCTACGCCCTGCCACTGGATGACAAACAGTCCCTGACGTTTGACTTCAACGGCTACCGCACCCACGTAGATTCTGGCTACGCGCGTGACGTGCTGAAGGTTGACGGCACCGACAACAAGATCTGGAGCCTGGCAACCACCTACGCGTTCGGCGCGCACTCGCTGGTTCTGGCTTACCAGAGCAGCACCGGTGAAATCGGCTACCCATACGGCGGCTACCGCAATGCGGGCGGCGTGGGCGACGGCGGCAACACCATCTTGCTGGCCAACTCCTACTGGTCTGACTTCAACGCCAAAGACGAGCGTTCGTGGCAACTGGGTTACGGCTTCGACTTCGGCGCCGTTGGCATTCCAGGCCTGACCTACAACATCGCCTACGTACGCGGCACCAACATCGACGACGGTTCAGGCCGTGGTCGTGGTACCGAGCGCGAAATCTACAACCAGGCCAAGTACGTTGTACAAAGCGGTCCGGTTAAAGACCTGAGCGTGCGTCTGCGCGGTTCGTGGTTGCGCGTTTCCAACAACGCCAGCGACTACAACGTCGGCGGTAACGAAGTCCGTGTATTTGTTGATTACCCAATCAGCATTTTCTGATGCCACAGGCCTGCCAGTCAGGTCTGACATCTGAATAAAAAACGCCCCGAACCGTTTGGTTCGGGGCGTTTTTTTTGGTGCGGACTTTTGTGGATCCCTACCGCCTTAAAAATCCCAGCGAGTGGTCACCATCACGTTGCGCGGGTCGCCGTAGTAGGCGGAGTCATAAAAGCCGATGTTGGTGAAGTACGCCTTGTCGAACAGGTTGTTGACGTTGACAGTGGCCGACAGGTTGTCGGTGAATTGGTAGCGCGCCATAAAGTCCACCAGCCAGTACGGGTCTTGGGTGAATTTTTCGTAGCGTCCCGCGCGGTTGTCGTAGCCCCAGTTGTAGACCGTCTGCCAGCCAGCACCTTGCCAACGTGCGCCGCCACCGAGGGTGAGTTTGTCCAGATTACCCTTGAGTTTGTAGCTGCTGTAAAAGCTGACCTGGTCCTGCGGCTCCCAGGTCGCGACTTTTATGTGGTCGTCGTCGCGGCTGATTTTGTGCGTGTAACCGGCCTGCAATTGCCAGCCGGGGCTGAGCTCTCCGGAAATTTCTGCCTCGTACCCTTTGGTCGTGGTCTTGGTGCCGATGTAGGAGTATTCCGCACCGGGGGTGGAGTTAAACAGCAGGTCTGCAACGGGCCGGTTGGTTTCATGCACTTCGAAGTAGGCAAGGCTGCTGTTCAGGCGGCCGCCAAAAAACTCGCCCTTAAGCCCCAGTTCATAGTTTTTGCCTTCGTCGGGGGCAAGCATCTTGCGCGTGCGGTCACGGTACTGCGTCTGCGGCTGGAAAATTTCGGTGTAGCTGGCGTAGGCCGAGACATTGTCATTGAGGTCATACACCACACCGGCATAGGGCACGACCTTGCCGCTGGCCTTAGTTTTACTGGTGCCGGTGACTTGGTAGTTGGCAACCCGGGTGCCGAGCATCACGTGCAGGTCATCCATCAGGCTGAAGCGCCCGGCGATGTAAGTCCCGCTTTGGCGAGTGGTCTCATCGTTTATTTTGGTGGGCTGATTCCACAGCGGCTCAATGGCTTGGCCGTGCCACTGATAGAAATCGTAGTTGTTGTCGAAGTAGGTGGCGTTTGAGTAGTCCTTGCCTTTCCAGTCAGAAATGGACAGAGACTGGCCCACGACTAATTGGTGTTCGCGGCCAAACAGCTCAAAAGGTCCCGAGGCATAGACATCAAGGCTGTCACGGGTGGTTTCGCCGGTATATTTGCGCGCATAAATCGAACTGGCGGTTGCGGAGTCCTGTGAGATGTAACCCAGCGGCGCGTCGTAACCATTGATCTGATGGTTGTATTGGCCTTTGGTCACCCAGCCATTGTCAAAGTTGTGCTCAAGGGTGGCGAACACGGTTCGGCTGTACTGCTCCCAACTGCCCCATTTGGGGCCGTTGTTGAATGAGCGCGGCAGATCCAGCTTATTGCCCGTCGCATCGAAAATGGTACGCGTGCCGGTCCAGCTGGAGCCTTTGGGGTTGCTGTCCTGATAGTCGGCGCCCAGGGTGAGCAGCGTGTCTTCATCCAGATCGACCTCAAGAATGCCGTAGTACACGCCGGTTTTGCGCGAGTAGTGGTCCAGGAATGACTTTTTGTCCTGATACGCCGCGACGGCCCGACCGCGCACGTTGCCGGTCTCGGTCAGCGGGCCGCTCACGTCGATTTGTGTGCGGTAGTTGTCCCAGGAGCCGGCGCCCGCCTCAATGCTGCTCATGAATTGCGAGGTGGGTTTTTTGCGAATCAGGTTGATGGTGCCGCCAGGGCCGCCAGCCCCGGTGAGCAGGCCGGTCGCGCCCTTGAGCACTTCAACCCGGTCATACAGGGCCATGTCGGTCAGGGTCTGCCCGGCCGAGTATTGCGCGTCCCGTAGAGTCGGAATGCCATCGTATTGAAAGTTGACGATGGAAAAACCGCGCGAGTAGTAGTTGGTGCGCTCAGTGTCATACGTCGACACCGTGATGCCCGGCGTGTGGCGCATCACGTCATCAATGGCGTTGAGTCCGAAATCGTCCATGACCTGGCGGGTCACCACTGAAATCGACTGCGGCGTTTCTCGCGGAGTCAGCACCAGCCGCGTGGCCGTGGCGATGGTGCCCGGCGTATAGGAACCCGTGCCTTCGGTAACAGACCCCAACTGGTTGGTGGTGACCTGAGTGGCGCCCAGCTCCAGGGCCGATTGCGCGTTGCGTGCGACCAGTACATAGCCCCCATTGCTCTGGCGCTCGGCTTGCAAGCCGCTGTTGGCGAGCAAGCGCTCCAGGCCTTCTTCAACACTGTATGAGCCTTCCAGCCCGCTGGTGTGGAGGTGGCGAGCCTGTTCCGTGTCGAACGAAATAGTCACCCCCGCCTGCACGCCAAACTGGGTCAGGGCGTTGCCCAACGGGCCTGGGGCAATCTCATACACCGTCTGGCTTTGCGCAGACGCCTGGGTGGGCATCAGCGCCAGGGCGGGAAGGCTGGCCAGCGACGCGCCAAACACCGCCATGCGCACAGCGCGCGTTATCTGGGTACTGGCATTGAGGGGGAGCGGGGGCATTCGGTGATCCTTCCGTTAGTCTGGCAGATAGCCGCTGTGATCGCGGTTTGTGTCAAAGACGGATGAGAATCAAAATCAGCAAGGCCGCGCGCCGGGATTTTCTAAATAAATTCAGACCGGCTCGATGTTGGCCCAATAGCGCGTCACATAACGCACCTTGACCGGTAAGGTCTTGCTCAGGTTTTCCAGCACGGTGTCGGTGTCATCGATGCGAAACGCCCCCGAAATGCTCAACCCTTGAACCGCCGGGTCGCACCGCAGCACGCCGGGGCGATAACGGCCCAACGCTTCGATAAAGTCCCCCAGGGGCCAGTCATTCACGCTCAACATGCCCTGCACCCAGGCGGCCGATTCAGCCGGTAAAAGCCCAATCGCGCTCACCGCATCGCGGTCGAACGTGACTTGCTGCCCGGCCTCCAGCCGCAGAGGCTGATCGGCATGGCGAAGCGGGCGGACTTCAACCGCAGCCTGTAGCACGCCGACGCGGGTGTAGGCGGGCAGTTGGCGAACACTGAAGCGGGTGCCGAGCGCCCGCACGCTGCCGTCAACCGTTTGCACGACCAAGGGCCGTGGGTCGGCGGGCTGGGCGGTTTGCAGCAATATTTCGCCACGGTACAACTGGATCTGCCGCTGCGCTGCATCGAAGCGAATATCCAGCGCGGTGCCGGCGTTCATCTCCAATTGCGAGCCGTCCTCCAGCCGCAGCGAGCGGCGCTCTCGGCTGCCGGTGCTCAGCTCTGCCAGCATCGAGCGATAGGGCAGCTGCTCAACGGCCAGCCACGAACATCCGCCCACGGCCACCAGCATGCTGAGGATTTTCAGCACATCACGGCGCTGGGCCTTGGCTGCCCCCAAACTGGACAACGCCGCTTGGCGGGGCATTTTGGACCATTGCTGCTGGAGGATTTCGACCCGTGCCCAGGCTGCCGCATGCTGCGGGCTGGCGTGCAGCCAGGTGTGCCAGGCCCGCTGCCGCGCCTCATTGACCGTGCCGTCATTGAGTTGCACATACCAGGTGGCGGCGGCTTCGAGGGTTTTGATATCCATGTCCGGTGGCCTCACGCATCAACCAGCAAAAGGCAGCGGGTCATAGCGCGAATCAGATGGTTTTTAACCGTGGTCACCGACACCCCAAAGCGTTCGGCTGCGGCCACGTAGGTTAGCCCTTCCAGTTGGACAGCGAGGAAAATCTCCCGGGTTCTGGGGCCCAGTTCGTCGAGCAGGGTATCGATTGAGATCAGCATCTCGATGATTGACAACCGCACCTCCGGCGACACCTCCACCGGCTCTGGCCGTTGCGCCAACGCAAACAGATACGCCTGCTCAATGGTGCGTCGACGGGACTTGTCGATCAGCAGCGAGCGGGCAATGGCACTGAGATAGCCCCGAGGCTCGCGGATGGGCACGTCATGGCGGGCAGTCATCACGCGCACAAACGTGTCCTGAGCCAAATCCGACGCATCGGCCGCATTACCGAGCCGCACGCGCAACCAGCCTTTCAGCCAACTGTTGTGTTCGCTGTACAGCTGATGAAGCGCTGAATGATCGAGCGACGACATGAGAGAGTCACCAAAAGCGTAAATGGTAATCGCTCTCATTGTCGTGATGGCACGGCAGTAATGCAAGGGGGGAGGGGCAACTACCTTGCGGGCTGCAAACGCCTAAAACCGTCCGCTAATCCCCAACAACGGGCCTTTTTGCACGATGTCGTACACAAACCCGTCGTTGCGATAGTTCACGCCCATGGCCCGGTAGCCGGCCACCGCCGAAAATCCGGGGGTGAATTCCCAGCCTGCCAGGGCTGCCAGGTCCCAGTCTTCACGGGATTGCCCGGCACCCACCATGCCCCAGGAGGACAACCAGAACCGCTCATTGACCGCATAGCGCCCCCGCAGCCCGACCATGGCGTCTGCCCACGTGGCGTTGTCAGAGCCGGAATGCCCCGAAGCCTGCCCACCATGGAGGGTCAGGGTGGTGCTGCTGTACCAGACACGCACGCCGCCCGCGACGTCGACCCGGTAATCGTCATCGCCGAGTACCGTATAGCCGCCGCCCAAAAAGCCTGACGCCGTCTTGCCTTCAACTTCCAGCTTGGACCCGGTTGGCAGGCGGCTGCGGGTGTCGGTGTCGATGTACATCAGGTCGGCAAGCACGCTGTAAGGCCCGCGCCGCGCTTCGCCCATGAACATCAACGACATGTCGACGGTGCGTGCGATGTTTGAGAAGTCGGACTTCACAGAGGCCGTCCCTGTGCTTTTGTGGCCGACGTGCCCACGAATACCGGCGCCCCACAGGTATGGCCCACCGTTGAACTGCCACTCATCGCTGTCTGCCGCATTGGCAACCGTCGGCAGGCCGCTTGCCGCGCTCGCCACGGCCCCGAAAAGCAGGGCCAGATGCACGTGTTTACGCCGCAACGAAGTGTTACTGAGCCTCATGGCGCATCCCCGTTCAGTGCTGCGTCAACGAGAGCGCGACGCCCTCGGCGGCGCAATTTTCTGTGGGCTTGTTGCCTGCTTTTTGCGCCATCTGAATTTCTTCCTTCGCCGCTGCCAGGTCCTTCAGGAACGCCGGATTGCTGTGCAGACTGGCCACGGTGGCGGCGCCCATGATGCGCCCGGCATCCACGTCGCTTTGCCAGTGGGCGTTGCAGATGACGCGGCTTTGGCCGTACGCCAGGCCGCGAGTCATCAGTTCAGTGGCGCGTGCCGGGTTCACTTCTGCGAGGATCAAGCCCCAGGCCCAACCCGCCGCCGAGTGCCCGGAAGGCCAGGAGCCGTCGGTGCGCAGCAGCGGTTCCATGTCTTTGCGGCAGGTGCCTTCGTCATGCACCACAAACGGCCGGGTGCGGTTGTAGGCGTTTTTCCCGGCATACGTGGAACCACCGGCATCCGTCAGCGTGCGCTGCATCAAGGTGTACAGATGCGGCGTGGTCTTCTCGCTGATCTGCGTCCCCATCGCGCACGAAAACGTGTTGGCCGGGCCCGGGAACGACAACTCTGCATCGGTTGCTGCGAGTGCCTCCCGGGCCGTGCCACGCAGAGCCAGCGCCGCCCGCCGAGCTTCTTCATCCCGCGCCAGCGCCGCGGAGTCGGGCTTTGGCGGCGCGCCGAGCAACGCCAGGCGCAGCGGCAAGTCGGCCGGGTTGAGGTAGCCCGGAGCCAGCTTGAAATGAGGGTCCGTGATCTTGGTGGCCGCCTCTTCGGCAAGCACCAGCCCCGACCACAGCAGGCCAGTCAGGGACACGGTCAGCCCCAACTGCTTATGTCGTTGTTTCATCACGTATTCCCTTGTTGGTCCTGTGGCGGATGGCAGCGGTGTGAACGGTTAATCAAAACGAGTACAGCGCGTTCAGATAAGCGCCAGCGCCGACCTTTTCACCCGTGAGCGGGCTGTTGCGGGCATCGGAGACCAGCGCGTAGGTTTTGACCCCGCCTTCAAGGGCGATTTGTGGCTGCCACTGCCAGGTGAGGCCCAGCTTCAAGGTCACGTCACGCATCCCGCCGCCTGGGTGGTATTCCTCGAACTGGGTGCGGGCCGCTTGCTGAGCCGTGACGCCGAAGCGCGCCATCATGTCGTTCTCATTGCTCCAGGTGCCGTATAGCGTCGAGTCCAGGGTCAATGTTGAAGACAGCGCGTAAGCCGTGGCAAAACCGGCTTCAAGGTAGGCGGTTTTGCCCAAGCGCTCGCCGCCGTAATTGCGGTTGTCGCTCGAACGCAGGCCGCGCACAAACAGGCGACCGGCCGGCAGCGTCCAGTACGCCTCAGCCCCCACCAGCGCGGTGCTGTCCAGGTTGCCCATGCCCCGCAGATAGTCATCGCGGCCGTCCAGGGTGTGGATTCGTTCTTTGCGGCCCTGGTCATAACCGATCAGCAGCGCAAAGCCGAAAGGCGACAAGCCCGGCAAGTCCCAACGCAGGCCCTCAGGGAACGCCGCACTGAACGTGCCCCACTCTTGGGTCGGCAACACGGCCTTCAATTTCAGCGACGGGAAAGCCGCGTAGTGCGACGAACCTTCGTACAGCGGGCCGACACCGAGGCCACCACCCACCGTTACGGATGGCTCATTTGCGTTGTCTGCGTGTGCCGGCAGCGCCAACGCCAATGCGAGCGTCGCACCTGTCATGAGGGCCACGGGATGCTTGAGAAAGTTTGAACCGCCGATGGTTGTCATTGCTTGTTTCCTTGGTTGTAAAACCAAACGTGTGAGCGTGTGTGCCGGGTTATAGAAGTCGGCTGTTATCAATTAGCGGGCGACAAGCTCTGGCTTGGGGAAGCTCCATTGGCCATTGAGTAGTTGTTCGCTCGGCTGATAAAGCCTGACCGTGTAGTTCCAGCCGGGGGTGGTAGGCAGGCAATTGGCGATCGTCGCGTCGCAACCGCCGAACTGAATGGCAATCGAGCCATCCTCACTTTTCTTGGCGGTGAGGTTGTTCAACGAATAAGCGTCTTGGGGGTTCTTCTGGAAGTAACCGTCGGCGTTATAAACACTGACCGACCAAAAACCATTGACCGGGACTTCGCCTACTTTCAGGCGGTAAACGGCGTGCCCATCGTTCTGCGGCATCACGCCGCCCAGGTAGATGGCGTCCTTGGCCGGGTTGCCGCCCCATCCCGTGGCAGTGCCGATCAAGTGATGGATGGGATTGACCGCGCCCTTGGGGCCAAAGGACTGGTTGTAGTCAGGGATCGTCGACCCCAACACCTCCAACGCCGCACGCACTTTTGCCTGGCTGGCCGGGTCCCACTTAGGCACCACAAATTCGCCAACCTTGGCCTGGCTGACCGTCATTGCATCCTGCAGTGCATGGACCTTCGCAAGGTCTTTGCGATCTGCGGGATCGAAGAAGGTGCGCACCGCCACAAAGACATAGCGGGTGCCGACGGACTCTTTGGTCAGTGTCTGGCGGCCGGCGCCGTAAGTGACGAGGGGCACGTAGTGATCTTCATTGATCACCGCCATCGACATGAAGCGCCCATCGGCCTCAGGCAAGGTGATGGTGACGGGGCCTGCATCGAGATCGAACACCGCGGACGAATAGAGCGTGTCCCGGTTCATTCGCACCACATTTTGGGCGTCGATGGGCACGGCTTCGCGGCTATGAACAAAGCGGCCCAAACTGCCCGTTGCCACCATCTTGCCCAAGTAAAGGTCGGACTCGGCACGCACAAAGTTATCCACACCCACCGGTATCGCCGCCTCTGGGGAGGATTGAGCGTTCGCACTTCCAACTACTGCCAGCGCCATGGCAAGGATGCAGATCGCATGTAAAGGGGGCATTTAAACCTCTGGGTTTATTGATTGGCGTTAGTTTTTTGACTGTATAAGAACGCCTTGGCGCAAACTTGCCATTTGGTGCCAAAAGCAATGTGAGCGCGCACACGAAAGCCGCCCCGTAAAGGGGCCGCGCACAGTGGAGGAGGGTTAGGCGGGGGTATTAACGGTCTTGTTTCAAGAGGCTGCGATAGTGCGACGGCGGGCTGCCCGTCCAGCGTTTGAAGGCGCGGGTAAAGTGCGCGGGGTCGCTGTAGCCGACCATGTAGGCAATTTCGGTGGCGCTGTATCTGGCGCTGGCAATCAACTGCATGGCTTCACTGCGACGAGTCTCGTCACGCAATGCATCGAAGTCGATACCGCAATGTTCCAGACGCCGCTGGAGCGTGCGGGCAGACAGTCCGATCTTTCGTGAAACAGTTATAAGTTTGGACAACTCCTGATCCGCGATCTGCTGCACAAGCGCGTCCGCGGCGTCGGAGGTCGACTTCAAAGCCAGTGTGGTTTTCCAGGCACTGTCCCGAACAGGCTGCAGAGGCGTTTCGAGCAAGTCACGATCAAACTCGATCATGTTGTGCTCAGCATTCATCACCAGATTCGGCCCCAGATACTTCTCAAGCGCCTCATCGCCGCGTTCTCGCGGGTTTTTCAGATGCACACGAATGGCGCCGGGCTCGCCGGACATCAGCGGGATCTTTCGCAGCAGCGCCAGCGTGCCCAAAATCACCTGCTTGGGGTCGGCCCCATGGTGCCCGTTGAAGTGATGAACCAGCTTCGTCATCCGGCCTTCGGTGATGATCTTCACGTCACTGCCTTGATGCAGCAAATCCGTATGCACCGCCGCCAGTGCACACGCCTGAGCCAGATTGGTCGAGCCCAGCACCCATTCGCCCCACACGCCAAGCGAACGCACCTCAATCAAATGCCCCACCGACGCCCCGGCAAACGGGTCCTGAGCAACTGCCGCCATCTCATTGGCAATATGAAAACACGCCGCCCGTGGAATCCACGCCTCAGGGTTCTGAAACACCTGCGGAGAAATCCCATAACGCCGAAAAAACTCCAGCGGCGACACCCCGCGCATCCCCAGATAAGGAGCAATTTGCCGAAGCGTACTGAGCTTTATCGAGGGCGCAGCATTCGTCATCGCGTTCATACCTGATCAAAAGGCAAAAAATCGGCAGGGAGCAGCGGGAATAGGGTGTTGGCGCCTGTAGGCGCGGGTGATGGCACAGTTAACACGATGTTTGTTTCAGGGACAAGATCAGGTTTTTTCCTGGGTTGAGACAGGCTTTTCCTGAACTAAATGAGAGGCCTGAGGCTGGAGCCAGCTTGCCAAGTTTTGAGTTTCGGGATAGCCCATGGGGCCTGACTTATCCCCCGGTTAGCTGTCGATCAGTTCACTGAATAGCGACTTTTTGAGCAATTCGCTAAATCGCGCAGCCGCAACGGGCAGCACACGGCCTCGAAGCACGCCCAGTATCATCCTGCGCTGGTACCTTCTCAATTCCGATACAGGGAGGGCGACAAGGTCGTCGTCCACAAGGCGTTCACCTCCCTCTTTTCTGACCTGGAAACAAATCCCCCCGGTACGCCTGACAAAGTCCGTTAGAACCTGAAAAGAGTTCGACTCCATTTGTGGGTAAATGCGGGTGCCATTGCGTTTCAGGTATTCATCCAACAGACGTCTGCCACCCCAGGAGGTGTCGGCCAGCGCCAATGGATAGTCCGCTGTTGATGAAATCGAAATGGACTCAGCGCTCGCCAGGACGTGATCGCGTTTCACCAGCGCGTGGATGGAGTAGGGGGCCTGGGCAAGTTCATGAAAATCAGCATTCTGCGAGGGGTTGAAAGCCAATCCCAGGTCGCAGTCATTCTCTACGACGGCATCGACCACTTTATCTGCGCCGGCGACCTTCACAGCAAAGCTGACCTTCGGATACTGGGTCTGGAACGTTGCAATCAGGTCAATCAAATGAACATCTGCAATCGCCGCCACGGCAGCGATTTTGATGTGACCGCGCTTGAGCCCTTCAAGCTCTCTAATGCTTGAATGAGCATCCTCAGCGTCGCACAAGGCTTTTTTGGCGTAGGCAAGGTAGGTCTCACCCGCAGCGCTTAAACGCACACCCCGTGCGTGGCGCTCGAACAGCGGGGCGCTCAACTCTTCTTCAAGATCGAGAATGTGCCGGTTTAATGCCGACGAAGTCAGGTGAAGAAAGTTGGCAGCTTCTCTGATGGAACGATGGTGAGCGACAGCGACAAAGTAGCTCAGGAGCTTTACGTGCTTCATGACGTGGGACCACCTGAATGCATGAAACGCATGGCTGAGTCCTGCTGGATACAGGTAAAGACTCGCCGCTTGGGATGAGGCTGCGAGCTCTGCGATGGTAGCAGTAAGCCACAGACGCGGCGAGCGTACTTGCACCGCACAGGCCTTCTGGCGTTCGCTGCCTTTGACCGGCAAATCGAGTGCTGCTTTTTTTAGCTCACAGCGAGAAAAAAACACCGCTTCCCGGCTCACTCCATCGATTCCTACACTTTGATCACTATCTGTTTGGGGTGCGATCAAATGCGTTGGAAAGCCAGAGTTCAAAGATTTGAAGCCCAGTCGCCGAGCGATTTGTCCGCTGTTGACCAGGCCGCATCCATGGGCCTGCTGGATGCCAAGCGGGTTATTGGGGTGTTGGGTAAAACCGAAGGGAATGGCTGCGTCAATGACTTCACGCGTGGCTACGCGACCGAGTCGGTTATCCAGTGCCTTGAGCGGCATGGGGCTGCGCACGATGCCCCGGCTGAGGAACGGGCGGTGGTGGTCATGTCGGGTGGCACCGAGGGTTGCCTTTCTCCCCATTGGATCGTCTTTGAAAAACTCCCGGATGACGCGCCTGAGCAGACAGAACCTCGGTTGGCCATGGCCCAAGCCGTCACCCGGGCTCTGATGCCAGAAGAAATCGGTACTTCAGTGCAAATTCAACTGGTGGCGGATGCCGTCAGGGCCGCCATGGAAATGGCGAGCATCGACAGTGCCGATGACGTGCATTACGTGCAGGTCAAATGCCCGCTGCTGACCCGCCAGCGCATCGCCGAAGCAAACGCCAGAGGCGCCAGCACCTCGACCACCGATACCTACAAGTCGATGTCCTATTCTCGCGCCGCCTCTGCGCTGGGGGTTGGTGTCGCCCTTGATGAACTGGACGGCAAAACACCGGGCGAGCTTGGCCCGGGCATCTGCCAGGACTTCGACCTGTATTCCAGCCGCGCCAGCACTTCGGCAGGGGTGGAGCTCATGCACCATGAAATTCTGGTGTTAGGTAACTCCAGGGCGTGGGGCGGTGATCTGGTCATCGGACACCGCGTCATGAAGGACGCGATTGATCTGGATGCGGTGCAAGGGGTCCTTGGCGACCTTGGCTTTGAGTCAAGCAAACAACTCTCAGCGGATGACCGTGACCGCTTGATTGCGATGCTGGCCAAGGCCGAGCCGTCTCAGACCGGCACCATCAGAGGGGCTCGACACACCATGCTGGATGACAGTGATATCCCGGCGACCCGCCATGCCAGAGCGCTGGTGGGTGGCGTTCTGGCTGCCATGGTGGGTGACACTCGGCTCTTCGTTTCGGGTGGCGCCGAGCATCAGGGGCCGGATGGCGGTGGCCCGGTGGCGGCGATCGCGCGCCTCAAACGCCCATGACGGTCAGCTAAAACGCTTACTGCGGGCTCTTGCACCTGCCCTGAGCCAGAGAATGTGCTGAGGGCACTCCAGAAAACAAGCCGGACACCATCATGACTCTGAACCGTTCGAACCCTGATTCAACCGGCGCCGCCGTTGAGTGGCTGTACCGCCTGAGCCAGCAGCCACACGACAAAATCACCGGCCCCCTGAGCGGCCTTACCTTTGCGGTTAAAGACAACATTGATGTTGCAGGCGTACCCACCACCGCAGGGTGCCCGGCGTTTGCTTATATGGCCGATACCCATGCCGGTGTGGTCGAGCGAATTCTCGGCGCCGGTGCATCACTGGAAGGCAAAACCAATCTGGATCAGTTCGCGTGCGGCCTCAATGGCACCCGATCCCCATACGGCGCTGTTCCCAATGCCATCAACCCAGACATGATTTGTGGGGGATCGAGTGCAGGGTCGGCGTATGTGGTGGCAACCGGACAGGTCGATTTTGCTCTGGGCACAGACACCGCCGGGTCTGGCCGAGTGCCCGCAGGGTTGAACAACATCGTGGGGTTGAAGCCTTCAAAGGGGCTTCTCAGCAATCGGGGGGTGGTACCTGCTGCCCGCAGCGCGGATTGCGTATCGATCTTCGCCCGTACGGTATCGACAGCTGTTCAGGTCCTGTTAGTGGCCGCGGGTCATGACCCGCTCGACCCCTATTCAAAAGACCTTCACTTGAACACCGAACCCTTTGGCAACCGCTTTGTCTTTGGCGTGCCTGATGAGCTTGAGTTCTTTGGTGACACCCTTAGCGAGGAGGCTTTCAAGCAAAGTATTGATCAGCTTGAAGCGTTGGGCGGTAAAAAACGGATCATCAGTTATGCACCGCTTAAACAAGCTGCCGCTTTGCTTTACGAAAGTGCACTGGTGGCTGAGCGATATGAGGCCATTCGAGACTTTTTCGACACCACATCGCACGCGGTGATCGAACCCGTTCGAAGCATCATTGCTCAAGGCAAGCACTACAGCGCAGCGGATTTGCTCGAAGCACAAACCGAACTGCGACGCTTGGGCCAGATAGCGGCTGTGATGTGGCGTGACATCGATGTATTGCTGGTGCCCACGGCCCCTACGAGCTACACCCTGCGCGAGATGCAAGACAATCCGGTAGCCCTCAATCGAAACCTGGGCACTTATACCAACTTCGTGAATTTGCTGGACTACGCGGCCATCTCAGTGCCCAGCAGTTTTCGCTCAGATGGTCAGCCTTTTGGTGTCACGTTCATCGCGCCCAGTGGTAGCGACCTGCAATTGGCTGAACTGGCGCAGTGCTTTCACCATGCGACCGGCTTGACTCAAGGTGCCACCAGGCAGCCTCTTCCTGCGCTGGATTGCATTCTGAAATCGTCAGCCCAGTCGTCGGTGCTGGTCGCGGTGGTGGGCGCGCACCTCAGTGGTATGCCGCTCAATTACCAGCTCACCGAACGCAATGCGACGCTCGTGTCCACCACCCGCACAACCGCCGATTACCAGCTCTACGCGCTTGCCAATACCTCGCCTCGCAAGCCTGGAATGATCCGGGTGGCACCCGGGAAGGGCAGCCGTATCGAAGTGGAAGTGTGGCAGATGCCCATTTCGGACTATGGATCGTTTGTTGCGATGATTCCTGGCCCCTTGGGGATAGGGACGATCACGCTCGAGGATGGCAGGTCGGTGCAGGGGTTTGTGTGTGAGCCTTTTGCGCTGGAGGGTGCTCTGGACATCAGCTCATACGGCGGCTGGCGCCCGTATGTGTCGTCGGGTGCGGGAGGTGGCGAATGAGCCCTGAAAAAAACTACGTCACGGCCATGTCCGTCCTGTTGGACCTCAACCTCAGCGAGGAGCAGCTTGAGCGCGTGGCCGAGCATTTTGCCAGGACGAAGCAGTTGGCCGGGTTGCTGGGCGCTGTGCCCATGACCCCATGGGATGAACCTGCCGAACTCTACCAGCCTTGCCCCTTTCCATCTGAGGCCAATCCGTCATGACTGTCACCGCCATGAACATCCGTGACGCCATCGTAAAAGGCGAATTGAGTGCCTTGGAAGTGGTGCAAGACAAACTGGATCATATCCAGAGCACAAACGCGTCGTTCAATGCGTTCACTGAGGTCACGCGAGACCGGGCTTTGGCTGAGGCCAAGAGCATTGACGCGCTGCGTAAAGCCGGGGAGCCATTGCCGCCCCTGGCTGGCGTGCCTTATGCGGTAAAAAATCTCTTCGATATCGAAGGCGTGGTCACGCTCGCAGGCTCCAAAATCAATCGTGACAATGCACCGGCAGCCGCTGATGCGTTTCTCGTGGAGCGCATGAAAGCTGCTGGCGGCGTCCTGTTGGGGGCCCTCAACATGGACGAGTACGCATACGGGTTTACCACTGAAAACTCGCACTACGGGCCTGCACGCAACCCCCACGACACCGCGCGCTCGGCGGGCGGCTCATCAGGGGGGAGCGGTGCCGCCGTGGCTGCGGACCAGGTACCGGTTGCATTGGGCTCAGATACCAACGGGTCGATTCGGGTGCCGTCATCCCTTTGCGGGGTGTGGGGGCTCAAGCCAACCTTTGGACGGCTCTCTCGCAGAGGCTCCTACCCCTTTGTCCACAGCATTGACCACCTTGGGCCGTTTGCGAGTGACGTGTTATCTCTCGCGTACACGTATGACGCTTTGCAAAGCCCGGACCCACACGATCCGGCCTGCCACGCATTACGCGTCCAGCCTTGCCTGCCAACCCTGCAGCAAGGCGTCGCCGGGTTACGGGTCGGTATTCTCACCGATTACTTTGACACCTATGCCAGCCCCCCTGCGCGTGCGGCAGCTCAGTTGGCTGCCAAACTGCTGGGGGCGACGGATGAAGTCCACTGGCCGAGCCCTGCCCAAGCGCGAGCCGCTGCTTTCATCATCACGGCCAGCGAGGGCAGTAACCTGCATGCACACAACTTGAAGACTCGCTCTCAGGACTTTGAGCCTGTCTCGGTCGATCGCTTTTTGTCCGGTCTGATGCAACCGGCTACGTGGTACGTCCAGGCCCAGCGTTTCAGAAGAATGTACCGCGACCAGGTCAATCAGCTGTTTGCCAATTGGGATGTATTGATCGCACCCGCGACCCCTGTGCCCGCGCCCCAGATCGGTGCCGAGTGGATTGATATCAATGGTCTGCGCCATCCGTGCCGGCCTGCATTGGGCTTGTTGACCCAGCCGATTTCTTTCGCGGGCTGCCCGGTGGTCGCGGCGCCTATGTGGCCGGACAACACCGGGGGGCTGCCTCTGGGCGTACAGATTATCGCCGCACCCTGGCGTGAGGATCTTGCACTCAGGGCCGCCGCCGTCCTTGAAGACAGCGGGTATGCCACCGTTAAAGCCCATTACGCAGGACAACTGTGAAATGAATATTTCAGGTCTGGACATCAACCTTCCGCACGTCCATGCAGACGTCATGATTGCGTTTGAAGCCTATGAAGCCGCCCTCGTCAGTAATGACGTCAGTGTGCTCGACGAACTGTTTTTTAATTCGCCCTTCACATTGAGGTATGGCGCCACTGAAAACCTCTATGGCTACGAGGCGATCAAGGCATTCCGGGCGAACCGGCCGTCTACAGGTCTGGCCCGTAAAGTGCTTAGAACAGAAGTCACGACTTACGGTCATGACATGGCGACCACCAACATCGAGTTTCAACGCACCGGCTCTACGTCCATAGGCCGTCAGAGCCAGACGTGGTTACGCACAGACCAAGGCTGGCGGGTGGTATCGGCCCATGTGAGTGTGATGGGCTAAAGACGCCCCCATGCGCATGCCACCTGCATGCGCCCTCTATTACGAGGCCTGCGGCTACAGCGGCCCGTCTATAACTTTTGCACACCTGCCCCCACCCGATATGAGATGCAATGCAATGAGAAACCTCTTCAAGTGGACGGTAAAGCTGGATGGCGGTGAAGTGGTCGCTCCGAATGAGCGGCTCCCCTGGTCTCAAACGTTATTGATGGGGCTGCAGCATGTCTTCGCCATGTTTGGCGCGACAGTGCTGGCGCCGTTGCTCATGGGCTTTGATCCGAACGTGACCGTGCTCATGAGCGGGTTCGGGACGTTAGTGTTTTTTGTCATTACCAAAGGCAAGGTTCCCAGCTACCTGGGATCAAGCTTCGCCTTTATCGGTGTGACGGCAGCCGTCACCGGCTATACCGGCTCAGGGCCCAATACCCATATCGATCTGGCGCTGGGCGGCATTATTGTCTGCGGCATCCTGTACATATTGGCCGGGCTCGCGGTACAGGCGATCGGGTATCAATGGATCGAAAAACTGACGCCGCCCATTGTCACCGGAACCGTCGTCGCGGTCATTGGTTTGAACCTGGCGGCGATCCCCATCAAAACCATGGCGGCCAATCATTTTGATATTTGGATGCAAGTGATCACGTTCACCTGTGTCGCGCTTATTGCGGTCTTCACCAAAGGCATGATCAAAAGGATGCTGCTGTTGACCAGCTTGATTGCGTCCACAGCCATTTACTACGTGCTGACCAACCTCTTTGGGTTAAGCACGCCGATCGACTTCAGCCTTATTCAACAGGCGGCCTGGTTTGGCTTGCCCACCTTCACGGCACCCGCGTTTTCGTCAAACGCCTGCCTGCTGATCGCGCCGGTCGTCATCATTCTGATTGCTGAAAACGTTGGCCATTTAAAAGCCATCGGCTCCATCAGCAACACCCCGATGGAGAAGCATTTTGGCCGAGCGTTTATTGGTGACGGGATCGCCACCGTGATAAGCGCCGGTGTGGGCGGCACAGGTGTCACCACCTATGCACAGAACATCGGCGTGATGGCCGCCACCAAAGTGTATTCCACAGCCTTGTTCGTCGTGGCCGGGCTGATGGCCATACTGCTGGGCTTGTCTCCTAAATTTGGTGCGCTCGTGCAGACCATTCCCACCTCGGTGATGGGCGGGATGACCATTGTCGTGTTCGGCCTCATCGCCGTCTCAGGGGCGAAGATTTGGGTCGAAAACAACGTCGACTTTAGTGACAACCGCAACCTGATGATTGCTTCCATCCCGCTCATTTTGGGCACCGGGCAGTTCACGCTGCACTTTGGAGGCTTTGAACTGGATGGCCTGGGCAGCGCAGCCTTTGCCGCCTTATTGCTGAATATTATTTTGAACTACAAGAAAAAAGCTGATGTGACGACGCCCACGCGTCCTCATTAATTCAGAAACCCGCTGAAAGCGTCGCAGCGGTTAAATAATAAAGCCAAGGTAACTTCTGGATTAATTGCACTTTGACAGGCCACTTTTCAACGATTGGAAAGTGGGCGTGCGCAGGTGGCTGTCATCTGGAAACAACTGAAGAGCGTAGCGCGTAAATCTTTTTAATAAGCACCGCAAAACTGCCGATTCAAATGCTTGCTTGAGCAGGCGCTTTAAAAATTTTAATAGTCAGGAGCACGATAATGGCGCCTCGCAGTTTTTCGGCTGTAAATAAAGTGTTGGGTATGAGTGGCCTGGTGCTGCTCAGTGTCATGGGCAACACCGCAATGGCCGACGTGGCTGGCACCGCCCCTGAAGCTGAAAGTGTGGTGGACATGCTGTCTGAGGGCACAGTGTCCGGATCGCTGAGAATGCGTTACTACACCGACAAGAACGCTTACTTCGTCAAAGACCTGAATCAAGACACGGCTGGCTATGGCGGCTTCGTCAAATATGAAACCGCCGCGCTGAATGGCTTTAAATTGGGCGGCAGCCTGATCTACCAAAGAACCTTCAACCGGCCTGACGACAAGGGCAGCGTAATTCCCGATATCGGCACCAACGTCACCAACATCGGCGAGGCTTACGTCAGTTGGGAGCATGACGCGTTCAAGATAACGGCCGGTAATCAGCGCGTTCAACTGCCGTGGACCAGTGACTACGACTGGCGCGTAGTGCCCGTCCTGTTCCAGGGCATTAATGTGCACTATGGCAACGACGATGACTTCCTCTCACTGGCGCGCTTGTACCGCTGGAAAGGCTGGGCCGATGACGGCTTTTCCCGAAACAGCATGTACTCAACGGATGAAAAAACAGCCGGAATGTGGAGCCTGGGCGGTGGCCGCTCAGTGACAGTCAACGGCCTTAAATACTCCGGCCAATTATGGCGCCAGCACTATTACGACTACACCAACGTGAGCTACGGCGAAGGCCACGTCTCAGCGGTGTCAGGCGATTTTCGACCCAATGCCGGTCTTCAATACATACGCGGCACGGGCGACGGACGTGAACTGGCAGGCACAGTCGACAACACAACCCTGGGGTTCCAGGCGGGGTTTGATTACAAAGCCTACAAAGTAGCCCTGGGCTACGACCACATCAAAGCGGCCCCGGGTGCGTACAACAACGGAAGCCTGGTAACGCCCTATGCCCACAACATGTCATCCGGCCCTTACTTTGCCCAGCCCTACTTCACCAGCACCCAAGACCTGGGGGCTGGCAATGCCTACTCGCTGGACGTCAGCACAGGCGCCGTTCAAAACTTGTTCCTGGGCGCCCGCTATTCATTCATGGACCTGACCGCCGTCGCCGGCACCGCCAGCCTCAACCAGTCTGAATACCTGCTCTACGGGATCTACAACTTCGCAGGCGCCCTCAAAGGCCTGAGCGTGGCCGAATGGGTAGGCGTACAAACCTCCCCGGCACGAGACACCCGCTTCTTCCAGAACCGGTTGGAGGTTAGTTATAACTTTTAGAGGGGGGGAGGGCAGTGTGTTGGGGAGGGAGGTTTAACAGGTGAAGACGAGAAAACCCGCTGAAGGCGGGTTTTTTTAAGTGAGAGCGGCGCTGATAGTTAAATCAAATTATAAATATTTTTAGAAAAGGATTTAAGTTAGCGCGATATGATGCGCTACTTATAAAAATTACCTTTACGTTTTGAGCTAGATTGTGCTGAAAGTCTCCTAGTAACCTGCCCGCCTGATGAGTACAGCGTTATAGGTATGATAGGGCTGGCACAGAAAAATTAGGAGTCTCAGATATGAGGAAAAACTGCTTTGAGTAGTTCCTAGGAAATACATTGTTATACTATTAATTATATATGTTTAAAATAAGTTGACTACGGTCAAACTGACCGCAGCCAACTTTTGCTTGAGGAGGCTATGTGTGTGTGCAAAATTAATTGCTCAAGACTCTGTATAAACGCAATTTCTTGCCTCATTGTCCCGTATTGAGTGGCACTCTTCTCACGCCCGAGGATTCTACTTGAATCAGTAAGTGAATTTCAACCCTTTTTTGTCAATAGCTCTCTGGAGATCTATTTTACTATCCCAGTTAGTAAACCAGGCTTTGGAGAGTGATTTTAGAAAGTCATTAATTTTGTTCTTGTCGGGAATGTCGTACTGCTCTAATACGACTAAAAGTAATTTTTTCTTAAACTTGTCTAATATATATGGGCATGACATGCAGTCCAGTAGCAAATGAATCGTATTCGATTCGATGGCGCGGCGGTCACGCATTATTGTAGTTTCAATTTTTACTAAGATTTCTTCCTTGAGAATTTTATATTGAGGGTTGTTCTTGATGTAATGCAGAAATGTGACGGTTTCGAAATAACAAAAATTATGTGTAGAACTTATTTTGTCATATAGAAATTTTAACTTCTGTGGCGCTAATAAATACTCGTGCCCTAATGTGGATAGAAGCGTTATTATGTTTAATGACTCAACTTTGCAATCATCTTTTTCGTCATAAATCATCAAATCTAAAAATAAGATGCTTTCGTCTAGTATTTTTTTCTTTATGTTGTTTTCGTGGTCGTACGAAAGACTTTTAGATAGGTCGAGGCAGATTGCTGATATTTGAATTACGAGGTAAGTTACCCTGACTCTTGGTGTCATAGAAAGAATAAAAAAGCAGAGTTCAAGTAGGATGTATATCAGATTGAATATGCTTTCCCGATCAGTATTGCCAGCAGAAGCTATGTTTTTTATTGCATGCACTTTTTTGCAGATTCGACTTAGAGCAATACCTGCTACTCCAGAGTAATCGGTTGTATTGGAAAATAATATTTGCTTGAACTCTTGGATTAAGCGGTTAGCCTTTTTTGATGGCGAGCCTTTACAGATGACGGTGTATTTTTCTTCTTCTGATTGTATTATATGCTGATCAATGAAATTGTTTATGAATGATCTTGTTTCGCTTTTTGCAATAGTTAGAGATGTCATGAAAGGTGTGGTGTAGATGTTAGTTTTGCTTTCATTAATGTGCAGCTTGTAGGACTCTAGGTTTTCTTTGAATTTTTTGAAGACTTTTTTGCAAGTTTCTTCTTTCTTCGAAAAAACAAAATAATCGTCAACGTATCTCTTAACAGTGTAGTCACGCCCCAAATCCAAACCATCTTGCTTTAGATTGGATATAGTATCTATGTCAATGCGCTGCAATATTATTTCGGAAAATATTCTTGATGTTTCTGGGCCGATAATTATTCCATTTGTCTCTCCGTGATTGGAGTTTCTAATAATCTCGTCAAATTTGTTTTCAAAAGATACTCCGTTATGGTTGTCTTTGGCGAAGCTCTTGTTTTTAACCGCCCAGGCTATTGAGTGAGTATAGATTGAGTCAAAGCACTTTGAAATATCAAACCTCATTAAGAAGTTGAATTTTTTCTCGATTCTATGATATTCGTAAGATTCGTAAAATTTATACAAGAAGTTATATTTGTTGTATGCAAAATAGGAGCTCGCATGGGATATGTTTAAACTGTCAGAGCCATCATTTATTTCCTTCGCTTCCGGGTTGATGTCTGAATTTTTATGTTCAGTTTCGATGTCGTAGAAAAAACCTGCGATCTTCACTGGAGCTCTAAGGGAGATCTTGCTTCGAGAGCAAAGGGAAGTAATCAAAGCATCGTAGTCTTTGTAAAAATATATGTAGTCCAGTTGCGATGTCGGATGAGGAAGGCTGAGGCTGCGAGCTCCAAGTGTATCCTTTTTGATTTTATAGGGGAGGGGGATCTTCCAGTTATTACCTCTTATCGAAGTAAGGAGGTTTTTTGTATGCGTGTCTTCAGTCTTTATATGTTGATAAAATCCCTCGTTGTTAAATATTACGGGAACTTCATAGGGAGTAGTTTCAGTTAGCAGAACTCTACTAAAATCTCCCTTATTTATCCTGGACTTAGGCACTTTTCCAGCACTCCTTTATGGCGTTGAGCTTTTCTTCGCTAGCTTTATAGGTGATTTTATTTTTGAATCCAGACCGAAATGAAAGTCGCCCTAGCTGAGAGCGTTCAGCACTAGACATAGATTTGGATAACGCTCTTCCTAATGAGCCATTTTTGCTGTGTATTGCTTTCCTGAAGAAGTTTGTAAGTTCCAGTAGTGCAGGGTCCTCTATGCTTAAAAGTGGGTAGTTGTAATATATGCCGCTTCTAATTTTGAAGTCGCCCTTGATATTAAATTCACAGTTTCCAGTTAGGAAGTGCATTCTGTCTTTCAAGAGTTGAAAATTAGGTGTTTTGCAATGATCTAGTATCGCTAAAATTGTTCTTGTCTTAATTCTATTTATTTTTCTTTCTGCTAAAGTAATAATTACTTTTTTTGGTTTTTTCTTATCTTCTTTCTTTGGGTTTTTTGGGATGTCGGAAAAGGTGAAGTTGTAACCTAAATAATCCAAGGTTATGTTTTTTTGTACTTCCGGTTCGCAGGTGCAAAACGCCCTGCATTTGCAATTATTAGTGCATGTGCAGTTTAAAGTGCATCTGCAAATAATAGAGTGATATTTACTTTTCTTGTTGTGAGTTTTTAGCCCGTCAGGAAGAAGTTTTTGAATGTGTTGATTGCTTCCAGTTATTATGTCTTTGTACGAGAATATAATGATGTCGTCTACATATCTGGCGTAGTAATAAACGCCGCTGAGACTTCTGACTGCACTGTCAAATTTTCGCATGTGTATTTCTGTCAATGTGGAGCTTATGTTTAGTCCTCTGGGGACGTGAATAGGGATTGAGGGGTTGGTTTGAATGTTTCTTAATAATTTCTTAGATGTTGGTGATAAAAGTGTTTCTTCGAAAATTTGCTCAAGTACGGCTTCTAAGTTTATGCTTTCATAAAAACTTTTAATGTCTAGCCGTATAATGTAGAGGGGATTTATTTCTTGGAGTAATATGTAAACTTGCTTAGTGATCTCTCTGCGGTTCGATTGTTTTGCACCATAAATACGCTTCAGGTTGTCATTGAGCTTTCTTAGAACTAGCGTTTCTTTTATGTTTTTGATACGGACTATAGATTTATTTTTTATTTCAGACTCGGTAATACTTTCAAATTTAAAGTCTCGACTATCCACCGCATAGCTCAGGTCGGTTAAGATTTTCTGTTCGTCTTCGAAAGAGTTTTGCCTTTTTAATTTCCTCTGATCACGCTTGCTGTGGAGGAATTTTTTGAGGTTGTCAGGTGAGAAATTCTGATTCAACATGGCTTTTTATTTTGTCAGTTAAATTTTCGATGGCTGGATTATTTTTTTTGAAATATATTGTTTTTTTCTAAAAGTATTGTCGAAGTTGTCGGTGGCTTGACGTTTTATAACGATATTACACGTACCTTTCTTTTTTCTTTTTTTGACTCGCGCCACACCTCCACGCGAAATTGTTGGCCAATAGGTGGTTCTGGCTTAGTGTGCGGTGAGCGCGGTAGGCGTTTTCTATTACTATTTTGTAGGAGTATGTCCTCATCAAAAGTGTTTAGAGGTAACTTTAATTGCTTTGCTCGCAGAGGTGTATCTTCAAAGGATTTTTTCATTTCATTCATGAACTCTGGCTCAGATTTCGCTTCATCGCCGAACATGACTTCAGCCGCAAGCATTGCTTGCTCAGCCGTAATTTTTCCTTGCTGAATTTTTAAAAATAATCGTTGCAACTCGCCTAAAGAACCACTATTTTTTTTGACTTTTGGTTTGACTTCGTAGCACGAAAAAGGCGTAGTTGCGTGATTAGCTAGAAAATCGCCTATTGAATTTATTTGGCCTTGTATTGTTTGAACTCCCGATATGAACGAGCCATATTGGCCTATGCCGATATAAAGTGCGTATAGAGTTGCTGCAATTTTAGCCCCACCTTTTATCGAGCCCTCTTCAACTTCAAGCGCAAGTGCATAATCTGGGATTCTTAAAACTTTTTCTGCATATGCTTCCCACTCATCGAACAACTCAGTCGAATATCTTTCGAACTCATGCCGTGGCAGGCTAGGTACATCAATATAAAAATCTGTAGCTCCGAGATCGATCATGTTTCATCCATGTACCATATTGACGTACCCTAACTGATATTAGGCGACATGCTATGCTGCATCCAAATGCGACATAGGTGACTCGATCCTTTTCGAGTATTTCTAGCTGTAGGCTATCGTTTTGCCAGTATTGTGTCCACTGACGGCCTCAGCCCAATCCTGCTGAAAAAGTAGATGTCCTGCTTGGCATGCGGCAAAAAATTAGGTCATCCGTCAGCTGGAGGATTCGCAGCGTGATGGAACAATTGTCAAGAGGACAAGAGAGACTGTTTTTTCGTTCGGCATTGAGATCACATCTCAGCCAATCACCTTCTGCGCAACATTGATCGACACTTCGATCTGAGCGATCTGCGCCAATACCTTGGCTACTTTTACAGCTCGATTGATCCTGATCCGATGATTCGCCTGCTGATCGTGGCTACTGCTACGGCATTCGCTCCGAAAGCAGATTATGCGAAGAGGCTCATTTAAGCCTGGCGTATCGCGGGTTCTATCTGTTGAGTCTCGAAGACGAAGTCCCCACTCGCTCTACGTTTTCCATTGATAGGCACGGTCGGTTTCGAGACAGTTCTTTGTTTCGCTAACTATTTAACGAGGTGCTGCGCCGCTGTATGAATGCATGTCTTATCAAGGGCGAAGGTTTTGCTATGGACGCCAGCGTCATCAAGGCGGATGCCAGTCGACAACGTTGTGTACCCGGCAACGAAGATATCAACTAGAGCGATCCGGTGCTAAGTGCTCTTACCGTGCGTGATTATCTTGAAGCACTGGATAAAGAAGCTTTGGCTGAAGCACTGTCCAAGCGTCCGTCACTGACCGATACCTTTGCACTCTGTACCGCACCGCCAGGAGGCCCGGCATTTTTCACTTACT
This sequence comes from Pseudomonas sp. PS01297, assembly GCF_029959305.1. Lineage (NCBI taxonomy): Bacteria > Pseudomonadati > Pseudomonadota > Gammaproteobacteria > Pseudomonadales > Pseudomonadaceae > Pseudomonas > Pseudomonas sp. PS01297. The sequence continues at coordinate 5,940 of NZ_JASCPQ010000046.1, read as the reverse complement.
CGACGAACTATATGATCGATGTCGAGCATGGTGTGATCATAGCCATGGAGCCCACGGCTGCCCTTAGAGCCGCCGAGGCCGAAAGCACCAAGCCTATGATTGAGCGGGTCGAAGAACAGTTCGCGATAAAGCCGGGCCGGCTTATTGGCAATACCTATGGAACCGCACTGGTGCTGGCCTGGATGGTGGTCGAAAAGTTATCGAACCGCATGTGACAGTTGGTTACGGTTACCGTCGAGCGACATCTGTTCGGCAAACTTCAGTGCGTCCCGAATATGACCATCTGCCGTAATCAAGCGAGATGCCGACGCACCGAGCGGCCAGTTCTGGTGCCATCCTGGATGTTGATATTGCCAGAAACAAAAAAGGCCCACCTTGCGGTGAGCCTTTTTCGGTATTGCATATGGTGCCGGCACCAAGAGTCGAACTCGGGACCTACTGATTACAAGTCAGTTGCTCTACCAACTGAGCTATACCGGCGTTATGGGCGAGGAGTATACGCGGATGGCGTGGCTTGTAAACCCCTGATTACAGACTATTTTCACGATTCTTTTTGCCGCTGGGGTGTGGCGGGGTGGCGTTCGCTGAAGTACTGGCGCAGAAACTCGACGGTGACGCGGATTTTGGCGGAGTTGGCGAGGGGGGCGGTGTAGACGGCCCAGATGTTGGCTTGCTGTCGGTAGTCCTGGAGGATGTGCACCAATTTGCCGCTTTCGAGGCTCTCGCGCACATCCCAGTGGGAGCGCAGCAGGATGCCTCGTCCATCTATCGCCCATTGGTGGACGACTTCGCCGTGGTTGGCGGAGAGGGCGCCGGTGACTTTGACGCTTTCTTCGCCTTCCGGGCCTTGCAGGCGCCACAGGCCGAACGGGTGGTCGCGCTCTTTGATCACCAAACATTCGTGGCCCGCCAGTTCGGCCAGGGTGCGCGGTTCGCCGTGGCGTTGCAGGTACTCGGGGCTGGCGCATAAAACGCGGGCGTTGTTGGCCAGCAGTTTGGCGATGAGGTTGGGGGCGATGTTGTCGCCAATGCGGATGTCGAGGTCGAAGCCTTCTTCGATCAGGTCTACCAGGCGGTCGAACATGTCGAAACGAATGTCCAGGGCCGGGTAGCGCTGGGACAGTTCGGAGAGCGCGGGGCCGACGTGGCGGCGGCCCAGGCCGAAGCTGCTGATGATTTGCAACTGGCCGCGCGGTTCCTGATGCAACGCTGAGACTTCGTCGCTCATCTGTTCGACGGCATCAAATATATGCAGCGCCCAGCGATAGACGCGCTCGCCGTCATCGGTCACGGCCACGCGCCGGGTAGTGCGGTGCAGCAGGCGCACGCCGATGTTGTGCTCCAGCAACTGGATGCGCTTGCTGACATACGCCGGTGACACGCCCAGTTCGCTGGCGGCGGCGGCAAAGCTGGAGCGGCGGGCCACGATCACGAACACGCGCAGGTCTTCGAGATTGGGCAGATTATTCACGAACCGTGTCTTATCCATCTTCACTTCGCCTGATTATCTTTCTTTTGGCGCTTTATACCATGGGCCCACTGTCCATTTTCAAGAGTGCCCCCCATGAGCAAGACATTCAAAATTGCCGCCATCGCCGGTGACGGTATTGGTAACGAAGTACTGCCAGAAGGCCTGCGCGTTGTGGAGGCGGCGGCTAAAAAGTGGAACCTCGATCTGTCGATCGAGATCATCGAGTGGGCCAGCTGCGACTACTACGAGCGCCACGGGCAGATGATGCCGGACGACTGGTTTGAGACGCTCAAGGGCTTTGACGCGATCTATTTCGGCGCTGTGGGCTGGCCGGACAAGGTGCCGGATCACATCTCGCTGTGGGGTTCGCTGCTCAAGTTCCGCCGCGACTTTGACCAGTACGTGAACATCCGCCCTGTGCGTCTGTTCCCGGGTGTGCCGTGCCCGTTGGCAGGCCGCGAGCCGGGCGATATCGACTTTGTGGTGATCCGCGAAAACACCGAGGGCGAATATTCCTCGGTGGGCGGGCGCATGTTTGAAGGCACCGAAAACGAATTTGTCCTGCAAGAGTCGGTATTCACCCGACGCGGTGTGGACCGCATTCTGAAGTACGCCTTCGAGGTGGCCAAAGAGCGTCCGCGCAAGCACGTGACCTCGGCGACCAAGTCCAACGGCATCTCCATCAGCATGCCGTACTGGGACGAGCGCACCGAAGCCATGGCGGCCAACTACCCGCAAGTGACGTGGGACAAGCAACACATCGACATTCTGTGCGCGCGCTTTGTGCTGCAACCCAACCGTTTTGACGTGGTGGTGGCGTCCAACCTGTTTGGCGACATTCTGTCCGACCTCGGGCCAGCCTGCGCCGGCACCATCGGCATTGCGCCATCGGCCAACCTCAACCCCGAGCGTAATTTCCCGTCGCTGTTTGAGCCGGTTCACGGCTCGGCACCGGATATCTACGGGCAAAACATTTCCAACCCGATTGCGATGATCTGGTCGGGCGCGCTGATGCTGGAATTTTTGGGCAAAGGCGATGAGCGTTATCAGGCGGCACACGATGGCATTTTGCGCGCCATCGAGGACGTGATTGCCAGTGGTCCGAAAACCCCGGATCTAGGTGGCAAGGCCTCGACTCAAGAAGTCGGTGCAGCCATCGCCGCCGCCCTGGCGTGAGTTGACCAAACGGCGCTGATTAACGCCGCGAAATAGACGCTTCACAAGCCTGCGAAACCCCCGGAATACGGGGACTTTCGCGGGCTCTTTGGCGTGTTGAAACAGCCGTTTTAGACGTGTGAAATTTCAACAATTCCAGTTGCAAAAGCTTAAATCTCGGGGCATATTGTTAACCGAAAGGTATGCGTTAACCCATGGTTAACGCTCAGGGTTCAACGATATGGAAGGAGTCCCTAACAGCTGTAAACGCTGATCTAGAGCCACGCAGTAAGAGAAAAACTCTCTATCTGGAGACTTAAATGTCCAATAACAATAAAAAAGATGTCTTTTTGATATCAACTAGCCTGATTGCTGTACTGATTACCGTTGTAGGTCTTGCCGTTTATCCGCAACAAGCCGAAGTCACCGCCAATATGCTGTTTGAGCTGTCGTCTCGGACGTTTGGCACCTCGGTGCAAGTGTTTGTGTTCTGCTGCGCCCTGGTGGTGCTGTACATCGCGTTCAGCAAGTACGGCAACATTCGCCTGGGCAATGGTAAAGCTGAATACCCTACCGTGACGTGGGTGTTCATGTTCATCTGCGCCGGTATGGGCTCGTCGACGCTTTACTGGGGCGTGATGGAGTGGGCGTATTACTACCAGACGCCTGGTCTGAACATTGCCGCAGGCTCGCGTGAAGCGCTGGATTACAGCGTCAGCTACTCGTTCTTCCATTGGGGTATCAGCGCCTGGTCGCTGTATGCCTTGTCGTCGTTGGCGATGGCTTATCACTTCCACGTGCGTAAGAAGAGCGGCCTGAGCCTGTCTTCGATCGTCGAGGCAGTGACCGGCTTCAAAGCGCACGGCCCAGTGGGTCGGCTCGTCGACCTGGTGTTCCTGCTGACCATGTTCGGCGCCTTGACCGTATCGCTGGTGCTCACCGCGTCCACCTTGACCCGTGGCCTCTCGGCACTCACCGGCATGCCGGACACCTTCGTCACGCAGTTGTCAGTCATTGGTGTGGTGGCGGTGGTGTTCTCGCTCAGCTCCTACATCGGTATTGCCAGTGGCATGCAGCGTCTGTCGAAGATGGTGTGCATTGGTGCGCTGGTGTTTGCGGCCGTGGTACTGGTCGTGGGCCCAACGCAGTTCATCATCAACAACACGGCCAACTCCATTGGCCTGATGATGCAGAACTACGTGCACATGAGCCTGTTTACCGACCCGCAAGGTGACGGTGCCTTCACCCGCAACTGGACGGTTTTCTACTGGTTGTGGTGGGTGTCCTACGCGCCGGGTGTCGCGATGTTTGTGACCCGTGTGTCCAAGGGCCGCAAGATGAAAGAAGTGGTCGCGGCGATGTTGATGGGCGGCAGTTTTGGCTGCTGGTTCTTCTTCGGCACGCTCGAAAGCTACAGCATGCATCAGTTCATCACCGGCGCCATCGACGTGCCGCGCATCCTCACGGAGCAGGGCGGTGAAACAGCGGTGGAGATGTTGCTGAACGCCTTGCCGTTCGGTCAGATCTTCCTCGGGGTGTACCTGTTCATCATGGCGGTGTTCTGTGCCTCGCACATGGACGCAGCGGCCTACGCCGTGGCGGCCACCAGCACCCGCAACATGCAGGAAGGCCAGGACCCATCGCCGACGCACCGTCTGTTCTGGTGCATCGCCTTGACCCTGATCCCCCTGGCGATGTTGTTTGCCAAGGTGTCGCTGTCGACCATGAAAACCGCGGTGGTGCTGACGGCGATCCCGTTCCTGGTGATCCTGATGACCAAGATCTACGGCTTCCTTACCTGGATGTTCAAGGACTACGGCTCGATGCCGGCTTACCTGATCGAGGAAGAGTCGGTGGAGCGCGAGCAGAACCTGGATTACGTTGCCCCGTTTGAAAACGTGACGCCCGCACCGGGTGCTGCAACCAAAGCCAAGGCGGTACCCGCAGCCCTGAGTTAAGTATTGCTGACTGAACCACGCGCAGGCTCCGGCACCACGGTGCCGGGTCCTGAGCGATTTTTTTTGCGTGTCGTGTTAACCATGGGTTTCTTGTTATTCATGAGTTACACAAAAACAACCCGAAACAGGGTGTCGAGCACAACCCTCTTAAGCGCTTGAGAGAGAAAAAGAATGAACACAATCGTGAAATTGCCTGCTGACTTCTGCACCAATGCTGACGTAGCACACACCATTCCGGCGTCGTACTACACCAACCAGGACGTGTTCGAGGTCGAAAAAGAGAAGATTTTCGCCAATACCTGGATCTGTGTCGGCCACCGCAGCGAAGTGGCCAACAGCAACGACTACATCACCCGTGAAGTCATCGGCGAAAGCATCATCGTCGTTCGTGGTCGTGACAACGTGTTGCGTGCGTTCTACAACGTGTGCCCGCACCGTGGCCACCAATTGCTCAGCGGCAGCGGCAAGGCCAAAAACGTCATCACCTGCCCGTACCACGCCTGGACCTTCAAGCTCGACGGCGAACTGGCACACGCGCGCAACTGCGACAACGTGGTCAACTTCGACAAAGAAAACTCCAGCCTGGTGTCGCTGCGCGTCGAGGAATACGCCGGTTTCATCTACATCAACATGAACAACGAAGCGGGCACCGTTGAAGAACAACTGCCGGGCCTTCAAGCGCGCCTGCGTGAAGCCTGCCCGGTGGTTGATGACCTGCACCTGGCGGCGCGTTTTGTCAGCGACACCCCGGCCAACTGGAAGTCCATCGTCGACAACTACCTGGAGTGCTACCACTGCGCCCCGGCTCACCCGGGCTTCGCCGATTCGGTGAGCGTGGACGAGTACTGGCACACCTTGCACGGCAACTGGTCGTTGCAGTTTGGCCACGCCAAGTCGTCAGAGAAGTCCTTCAAGTTCGACGAGTCGATCAAAGACCCGTCCTTCAGCGGCTTCTGGGCCTGGCCGTGCACCATGTTCAACGCGCCACCCGGCGGCAACTTCATGACCGTGATCTACGAGTTCCCGGTCAGCGCGGGCGTGACCATGCAGCACTACGACATCTACTTCCTCAACAAAGAGATCACTCCCGAGCAGCAATCGCTGATCGAGTGGTACCGCGACGTGTTCCGTCCAGAAGACCTGCGTCTGGTCGAAAGCGTGCAACGCGGCCTGCAATCGCGCGGCTATCGCGGCCAAGGCCGGATCATGGCTGACCGTCAGCGCAGCGGCATGAGCGAACACGGCATCGCGCACTTCCACAACCTGATCGCCGTGGCCCACCTGGACGACTGATCTGCCGGGGGCCCCCCCCCCCCCGCCGCGCCCCGGGCCGATTTAGAGGGGGGGGCGGCGGGG